>MWYX01000052.1 GCA_002050465.1 Chitinophagales bacterium 65-1 | reverse complement strand
CAACTACTGATTCTACAAATCTTTCAGTTGATAGTGCAGCAATTACTCCAATTGACACAACTACTCGTTAAATTGATCTTGATACCAGGATATTTACAGCCGTTCTTATAGAGCGGCTTTTTTTGTTGAGAGAAGAAATTAAATATTTAGATTGGTAATCTAAAAACTCTTTACTATTTTTGGATACAGGTAATGAAATTTACAAAAGCAAATACCGGTTTTTATTTTACTTACTATTTTATAAATAGCCCGGGATGCTTATGTTAAACTGAAATAACAGATTAAAATAAAATCCCGGCTAAAAAGGTCGGGATTTTCTTTTGTATATGAATAAAAGAATAGCAATACAGGGGTTTGAAGGTAGCTTTCACCAGGTGGCAGCTCAGCAATTCTTTAAAGATGTGGGAGTAATCTGTTGTTCAACATTTAGAGAAGTGGTAAAAGTTGCTGCCGATAAAAAGATATGTGAAGGAGGAGTTATGGCAATAGAAAATTCTATTGCCGGAAGTATTTTACCTAATTATAACTTGTTACAAAAAACCAATTTAAAAATTATAGGTGAGGTTTATCTGCGAATAAAGCAAAACCTTTTGGTAAATCCGGGAATAAAGCTTGAAGATATTCGTGAGGTTCATTCGCATCCTATGGCTTTACTGCAGTGTATAGAATTCCTTGAAAAGCATAATTGGAAATTGATCGAGACAGAAGATACGGCTCTCAGTGCAAAACACATTCATCAACACAGGAGTAAACATATTGCAGCTATTGCCAGCAGCTTAGCCGCTGATCTTTTTCAATTGGATATTATTGCACCAAACATTCACACACTTAAGAATAACTACACAAGGTTTTTGGTTTTGCAACATACAGATGTAGTAGAACCAATTGACAATGCTGATAAAGCTTCATTAATTTTTACTACTGATCACTCAAAAGGAAGTTTGGTAAAGGTGCTTGCCAAAATTGCTGAGGGCAATATAAATTTAAGTAAGCTGCAGTCCATGCCTATCCCTGGTAGTGATTGGAAATATTCTTTTCATGCTGATCTGGAATTTGAAAATATAAACCAGTTCAATATGGTAATAAAAAATATTAAGCCTTTAACTAAAGATCTGAAGGTATACGGTGTTTACAAAAATGGTAAGTAAATGGAAACTGCAAAACGACTTGAAGGAATTTGCGAATATTATTTTTCTCAGAAATTACGGCAAATTGATGAGATGAATAAAGCTGGTAGAAATGTCATCAATCTGGGCATTGGAAGTCCGGATCTGCCACCTCATCCGGATGTGATTAAGACTTTACAGGAAGAAGCATTAAAGCCAAATCAGCATGGCTATCAGAATTATAAAGGGAGCCCTATATTGCGAAATGCAATTTTTAAATGGTATAAAAAATGGTATAATGTTGAATTGAATGCTGATACAGAAATACTTCCACTCCTTGGAAGCAAGGAGGGTATTATGCATATATGCATGACATTTCTTAATGAAGGAGATATAGTTTTAATTCCAAATCCGGGTTATCCAACTTACAGAAGCGCCGCAACAATTGCAGGAGCAAATCTTGTAGAATATGATCTTATAGAAAAAAATAATTGGTTTCCGGATTTTGAAGAATTAGAAAAGAATGATCTTAAAAATGTACGGTTAATGTTTGTGAATTATCCTCACATGCCCACGGGAAAATTACCAACTAAGAAATTATTTGTTCAATTGGTTGCCTTTGCCAAAAAGCATAACATTCTTATTATTCATGATAATCCTTATAGTTTTATTTTAAATGATCATCCAATGAGTTTGCTTAGCGTAGATGGCGCAAAAGATGTTGTGATAGAATTAAATTCTCTCAGTAAGAGCCATAATATGGCAGGTTGGCGGATTGGAATGCTGGTTGGTGCAAAGGAGAAAATAGATGGTGTGTTACGTTTTAAAAGTAATATGGATAGTGGTATGTTTTTACCTGTACAACTGGCTGCTGCAAAGGCATTGGAGTTGGGGCAGGAATGGCATGATCAGGTAAATAACGTATATAGGGCAAGAAGGAAAAGGGTTTTTAAATTACTTGAATTGCTTAATTGTTTTTTTAATAAAAACCAGGCAGGTTTATTTGTTTGGGCATCTGTTCCTCCAGGCTATAAAGATGGATATCAATTAAGCGATAAGGTTTTGTCCGCATCCAATGTATTCGTAACACCCGGTGGTATTTTTGGAAGTGCGGGTAACAAATATATTAGGGTGAGTTTATGTACAACTGAAGAAAAGATTGAAGAGGCTATACAACGAATAAAACCCTCCTAAATCTTCCCTAAAGGGAGGGCTATAAAACAGTAAGATAAATGAAAGAAAATCAAAATTTAGATTCTTCAAAAGTCTCCCCTTTTGGCGGAGATTTAGAGGAGGCTATTATAACTATAGTTGGGGTTGGTTTAATAAGCGGATCATTTGCCCTGGCGATGAAGGAAAAGGGTTTTGCCAAAAAAATAATTGGTGTTAGTAAAACTGAAGCAAGTTTACAAAAGGCGCTTCAACTGGGAATAATTGATGAGGCGTTATCCTTAGAAGATGCAGTAAGGCAAAGTGACTTTATTTATGTAGCCATTCCGGTTGATGTAACTATCACTGTAATGGAACAAATAATGGCCCTCGTAAATGATAAGCAAATTGTTGCTGATGCAGGGTCTACTAAATATAGATTGTGCCAATCGCTGAAGGATCATCCAATGCGTAGGCGTTTTGTTGCAACTCATCCTATGTGGGGTACGGAATATAGCGGGCCGGAAGCGGCAGTAAGGGATGCTTTTCAGGATAGAGCATGCGTTATCTGTGAAAAAGAAAAAAGCGATTTTGCTGCATTAAATATTGTAGAAGAGATTTATAAAGCATTTGGAATGCATATCATTTATATGGATGCTGAAAGTCATGATACTCATGCAGCATATGTGAGTCACATATCCCACATTACTTCTTTTGCATTGGCAAATACAGTGTTGGAAAAAGAAAGAGAAGAAGACGCCATTTTCGAACTGGCAGGTGGTGGGTTTGAAAGTACAGTTCGTTTAGCTAAAAGTAACCCTGCTATGTGGGCACCAATTTTTATGCAGAACAGGGAAAATGTACTGGATGTTTTGAATGAACATATATCCCAGTTAAGAAAATTTAAATCGAGTTTGGAAAAAGAAAATTTGGAATACTTAACCGAGCTTATGGAAAATGCGAATAAGATAAAACGAATTTTAAAATGATCTTTAGAGAAGCAAAGGTGAATGATATACCGCAAATACAGGTTGTAAGACATTCAGTAAAGGAAAATATTCTGTCCGATCCTGCACTGGTAACTGATAAAGATTGCGAAGAGTTTTTAACTGTACGTGGAAAAGGCTGGGTATGTGAGATTGAAGGAACAGTTGTAGCATTTTCTATCGTGGAGATCAAAGAAAAAAATATCTGGGCCTTGTTTGTGCATCCTGAGTATGAAGCCAAAGGAATTGGAAAGCGTTTACACAAAGAAATGCTCGACTGGTATTTTTGTAAGACAAATGAAAAAATCTGGCTTGGAACTTCGCCAAACTCCAAGGCAGAAACATTTTACAGGATGAATGGGTGGAAAGAAGTGGGTGTACATGGAAAAGGCGAAATAAAATTTGAAATGAGTTTTGAGGATTGGATGAATAAAGAACTAAAAGTTGAAGTGAGTGACACAACGATGATGACATGAAAAGCAAATGCTGATAACAAAAAAATAATTTAATAATGCAAACAGAAGCAAAAACAAAAAAAGAATTATTGCAGGAAAAATGGAATAAACGGCCGCTCATTATAAGCGGCCCATGCAGTGCAGAAACAGAAGAGCAAGTGGTAGAAACCGCTACACGCCTTGCTAAAACAAATAAGGTAGATATGCTACGTGCAGGTATATGGAAGCCACGGACAAAGCCGGGCATGTTTGAAGGGATTGGTGCAAAAGGCCTGGCATGGCTTGATAAAGCGAAAAAATTAACAGGCTTGCAAATTACTGTGGAAGTAGCAACGGCAAAACATGTTGAGGATGCATTGCACTTTGATGTGGATGTTTTATGGATAGGTGCAAGAACAACAGTAAATCCCTTTAGTGTGCAGGCTGTTGCTGATGCATTACGTGGTGTTGAGATTCCTGTCTTGATAAAAAATCCTGTTCATCCGGATCTTGATCTGTGGTGTGGCGCTATTGAACGCTTACAAAAGATAGGTATTGAAAAAATAGGCATGATACACCGTGGTTTTTCAAATTATGGTAATATGGAATATCGTAATGCACCTATGTGGCATTTGCCCATCGAAATGAAAAGACGATATCCCAATATGTTATTGATTTGTGATCCTTCCCATATATGTGGTAATAGGACGATGCTTCAGGGAATTGCACAAAAAAGTATTGATCTTGATTTTGACGGATTAATGATAGAAAGCCATATTGACCCTGACAATGCCTTGAGCGATTCAAAGCAACAAATAACTCCGGAACGTTTAGCAGAAATGCTGGAGGAGCTTATCTGGCGTTCAGAAAATACGGATGCAAAGGAATTTATAACAGCATTGGCTACTTTAAGAGAACAGATAAACCATATTGATGATGAATTACTCACATTGATTGGTCAGCGAATGAAAATTGCAGATAAAATTGGGGAATATAAGAAGGAAAATAATATCACTATTCTTCAAACCAATCGTTGGAATGATATTCTGGAGAGAGCATTTAAAAAAGGAGAGCATTTAGGATTAAGCAAGGAGTTTATAACTAAATATTTTGATGCAGTTCATCTTGAGAGTATAAATCACCAGAACAAAATAATGAATGATTAATGGGTAAAAAACAATATAAGTTTTCTTCCAAAGCAGTTGACTGTTATTTTGACGCTGATTTTTCTTTGTTGGAAAAGTTAGTTTCACAAGAGAATGCAATAATTATAACTGATGATAACATTGCGTCAATCTATAAAGAAACCTTTAAAGGCTGGAAAGTAATTGCAATAAAGCCGGGAGAAAAAAATAAACAACAATCAACTGTTGACCATGTTATCAGTGAATTAATAAAATTACAGGCAGATAGGGAAACTTTTATTATTGGCATTGGTGGAGGAGTCATTACTGATATAGCTGGGTATACGGCTTCGGTTTATATGAGAGGAATTAAGTTTGCTTTTTTGCCTACCACGATTTTAGCCATGGTTGATGCAGCCATTGGAGGAAAGAATGGGGTGGATGTAGGGGTGTATAAAAATCTAATAGGTACTATCCGGCACCCTGAATTTTTATTGTATGATTATTCTTTTTTAAAAACGTTGCCAAAAGAAGAATGGATAAATGGTTTTGCTGAGATAATAAAACACGCCTGTATAAAAGACGCAGCAATGTTTGAATTATTAGCCAATAATTCTATAGAAGAATTTCAGAATTCGCCTGCAAAAGTTGCTGAACTGATAAAAAGAAATGCAGATATAAAATATAATGTTGTTTCAGGAGATGAATTTGAAACAGGAGAAAGAAAGCTTCTCAATTTCGGGCATACACTCGGGCATGCAATTGAGAATATTTATAAACTACCTCATGGAAGTGCGATAAGCATTGGAATGGCAGCAGCATGTAAAATTTCCGAAACAATAAATGATTTTTCTGCAACAGACGGTAAAAGGGTCATCGATCTTCTTAAAAAGTATAAGCTACCCGTCTACTTAAAATTTGATAAAGAAAAGGTTTGGAAAGTTTTATTAATGGATAAAAAGAAAGCAGGGGATACAATGAATTTTGTTCTGCTTAATAAAATAGGAGAAGGAATTGTAAAACAAATTCGTTTGCATCAGCTTAAAGAATTATTTAATCAGGTTAGAAAAAAATTTGCAAAGTCCCCTTTAGGGGATTTAGGGGTATGATAGTTACTATTTATCCATCTACCATTTCGGGTACAATTCATGCGCCGGCTTCTAAAAGTTCGATGCAACGTGCATGTGCGGCAGCATTATTAAAAGAAGGAGGTACCATTATCAGTAATCCCGGCAAAAGCAATGATGATCTTGCAGCTTTAGATGTTATTCAAAAGTTGGGAGCAACCGTTACGTCTCTGAATAATAATAGATTTCTGATTACAAGTAGGGATTTTGCTCCTGGCTCCCCCTCCACCGGAGGGGGTCGGGGGGAGGCCATTAATTGTGGTGAAAGCGGATTAGGCTTAAGAATGTTTGCTCCAATTGCTGCATTAAGTTCACAGGAAATTATTCTGAATGGAAGCGGAAGCCTGTTGCAGCGGCCAATGGATTTCTTTGATGAAATATTCCCTTTATTAAATGTTCAAATTCAATCAAACAATGGTAAACTTCCTTTAAAAATAAAAGGACCTTTACAGCCTGCTGATATCACTATCGATGGCTCTTTGAGTTCCCAGTTTTTAACCGGATTAATAATGGCTTATAGCAAAGCATGCACTAAACCTGTTACTATAAGAGTGAATGATCTTAAAAGCAAACCTTATATCGCTCTTACTTTACAGGTGATGAAACATTTTGGATATAATGTTGAAAATAATAATTATCAGGAATTTCATTTCAATCCAACCACAAACCGCAAACTACAAACTGTAAACTATACTGTTGAAGGTGACTGGAGCAGCTCAGCTTTTTTATTAGTAGCAGCAGCAATTGCCGGTGATATTACTCTAAATGGTTTAGATATAAATTCTTCACAGGCCGATAAATCAATACTTTCTGCTTTAAAAATGGCAGGTGCAAAAGTTTCTGTTGATAATAATAAAATTTCAATTTCTCCTGCAGCACTTACGTCATTTCAGTTTGATGCAACGGATTGCCCTGATCTTTTTCCTCCTTTAGTGGCTCTTGCTGCTTATTGCAAAGGAACAACCACCATTAAAGGTGTTACCAGATTAACTCATAAGGAAAGCAATCGTTCTGCCACCTTACAGGAAGAATTTAAAAAAATGGGTGTAGAGATTGAAGTGAACAGGGATGAAATGACAATTGCAGGCTATGGAAAATTAAAGGGTGCTGAGGCTCATTCTCATCATGATCATCGTATTGCAATGGCATGTGCAGTTGCTGCTTTAAAAGCTAATGATAAAACAATAATTCATAATGCTGAAGCAGTTAATAAATCTTACCCTGATTTCTATGAGCATCTCCAAAAGGTAAATGCCAATTTGCAAATAACATAAGCAATACCTTCGCGAAGTATAGTGAACGCTGTTTAAACAAATCCTTAAATATGAGAAAATACTTTTCAACAATTTTTATGTTTGCTTTTGTAGCTTTTACATTTGGTAAGGAAGCTTGTAAAAAAAGTGATATTTATTTAGAGGCTGGCGGCAATGGACTTTTTGGATCTGTAAACTATGAACGACAATTAACAAAAGTGCCCGGATTGGGAGCAAGAATTGGGATAGGTTTTTATTCAGAAAATTCTTTTTATTTGACCATTCCTGTAGGTATTAATTATCTATTCAGATTAAGAAATCCTAAATCATTCATTGATGCAGGACTTGGTGTAACCTGGACACAAATTGACGGAAAATTATTTGGCGACTCAAAAAATTCAAATGGCGAACATTTTGTAAGCTTCATTCCAAGTATTGGTTACAGAAGACATACTTCTAAAGATTTAATGTGGCGTATCAATGTTACGCCAGTTGCTAATAAATATGGACTGGTACCTTGGCTTGGAGCTTCCATTGGCAAAAGATTTTGAGGTACCTGGACTCTCACATCAAACATCAAACATCGCAAATCTAAAATATAATGAGTTATACAGTGGCAATAGTTGGCCGGCCTAATGTTGGCAAGAGCACTTTTTTCAATCGCATGCTTGAACAGCGCAAGGCAATTGTTGATGATATTAGTGGCGTAACAAGAGACAGGCAGTATGGAATTGCAGAATGGACAGGCAAAACTTTCAATGTGGTTGATACCGGAGGATTTGTACCGCACAGCACTGATGTTTTTGAAAGAGAGATACGAAAACAAGTGTTGATAGCCCTGGAAGAAGCTAATGCGATTATTTTTATGTGTGATGTAACTACCGGTATAACCAATCTTGATGAATCAATGACAGAGATTTTGCGGAAGAGCAAAAAACCGGTTTACCTGGTAATAAATAAAGTGGATAATCACGCCAGACTTTTAGAAGCGTCAGAATTTTATAGCTTAGGTTTTGAAAAAATATATTTTGTTTCCTCTGTAAGCGGTACGGGTACTGGTGATTTACTGGATGATGTTTGTGCATTGATACCGGATGAAAAGCCTGATGAAACTGGAGAGCTGCCGAAATTTGCCATTATTGGTCAGCCTAATGTTGGTAAATCTTCTTTTTTGAATGCGCTAACGGGGCAGGAGAGAACTATTGTAAGTGATATTGCCGGAACAACAAGAGATACTATTCATACTACTTATAATCTTTTTAATAAAGAATTTATTTTAATTGATACAGCAGGCATCAGGAGAAAAACAAAAGTAAGTGAAGACCTTGAATTTTATTCTGTTATCCGGGCTATTAAAGCAATGGATGAGGCAGATGTTTGCTTATTTCTTTTAGATGCTGTAAAAGGATTAACCGCCCAGGACCTTACTATTTTTTCGCTTGCGGTAAAAAAAGGAAAGGGAATTGTTGTACTGGTAAATAAATGGGATTTGATAGAAAAGGGAACGAATAGTGCAAGGGATTATGAAAAAGACCTGAAAAAACGATTAGCTCCCTTTAGCGATGTTCCTGTGCTCTTTATTTCAGCCACTGAAAAAACACGAATTTTTAAAGCAATGGAAGTTGCGTTGGACGTATATAAAAACAGAAGCCAGAAAATTGCAACTTCTAAACTAAATGATACTATGTTGAAGGCAGTGGAAGCATATCATGCACCTGTTGTTCGCGGAAATGCAGTAAAAATTAAGTATGTAGCGCAGCTGCCAACGCCGGTGCCCTCCTTCGCATTCTTTTGTAACTTCCCTGATGATATAAAAACACCTTATAAAAATTATCTTGAAAATAAATTAAGAGAAAGTTTCGAACTGACAGGTGTACCAGTACGTATATTTTTTAGAAAGAAATAGTAATACCATCAAGTTGCTTATTTCATAATATCCCATTACCTTGCGATGGATTAATAAACTAAAATAATTTAAAATGAAAAGATTAATTGCAATTGTAATTGTTGTTTCTTTTATCACCGCCTGTAACGACAGTTCTACCAAAACAGAAACTACCAGCACCGACTCTACTATCACAGATACATCACGCACTGACATAGATACTACAGATAAGGTACTGGATGAAGCCAAAGACCTGGTTGATTCTGCACAAAGCAAAATGGAAAAAGCTGCTGATAAATTAAAAGGTGCTGCAGATAGAACAAAGGTTGATACTATTAAAACCCGATAAATTTTATTTTATTACCTCCGTTAAGATGGGGCGAATTAAGTTGTAAATAGGTTCGTCAAATCCGGTATTCATGCATTTAATTTTCCATGTATTTTTTTACGGCGATAAAGCAGATTATTATAAGGAATAATAAAAGCACAATAGCTAAATAAATTGAGGGCTGTTGTTTTAATGCACGTTTTTGTTTTCTTTTTTTCTTTTTATCTAATTGTTTATGAAGATTAGCATTTAGTTGCTCTACAAAAAAAGTCAGATCCTTTTTATCTTTTACTTCTTCCAAACCTTCTACTGCATCATTAATAAAATCAGAATTAACCATTTCTCTTTCAACTTCATGCTTTTTCTCCGGAGACAGTTTACCACTTAAGTAATCCATTACCTTTTGGTTATCGATATCTTTATTACTGTGGGATAATATGTTTAATAGCTTATCGTCCATGATTTAATTTCTTTTCAAGCAATAACTTTAAATTTCTTTTTCCGTTTTGAATATGGCTTTTTACCTGCATCATACTATATCCTGTTTCACCTGAGATCTCCGTATATGATTTCTTTTCCAGATAGAACAAAGTTACACATACTTGCTGCTCTTTACTAAGCTGTTGTAATGCGGCTTGTAATTCAATTAATGTATTGTCTTTTTCAATTAATAAATTTTTATCCTCACTTACATCAGGTGTAGCGGCCATTTTCGCTGTTATTTCCACAGGATATTTTCCTTTATCCCTGAGCTTCATCAGGCAATGATTTTTTGCAATCATGTATATCCAGCTTTTAAAATATTCAACCTTATATTTATGTAATTCATTAATTGCTTTCAAAAATATTTGCTGAACACAGTCTTTTGCATCTTCTTCATTTTTTAAGTATTTCATGCATACCCCAAATAATAATAGCGTATACCTTGGTAATAATTCTCCAAGCCAGTCATTGTTGTAATCGCCATAAAACCTATCAAGCAATTCCTTGTCATCAATATGGTTTAATTTTTGCAAAAATTAAGAATTAGCAGATTATATTCAGATGAGATGTAAACATAAATAAATTCCATAATTTGAATATTTAAAATAACAAGGATTATGAAATATGCAGGTTGTTGTGTACCGGTAAGTCCCTTAAGAAAAGATCCTTCACATCAAAGTGAAATGGTGAGCCAGTTATTGTTTGGTGAATGTTGCACAATTTTGGAATATGGTACTGATAAGTGGATAAAAGTAAAGTGTAGATATGATGATTATGAAGGCTGGTGTCAGCTAAGCCATTTTGTAGAAATTGGAGAAGACAATTATAGGCAGACGAATGCCGAACTTACCAACGACTGGGCAAATGAGGTGGAGTATAATGGGCAACATATGTTTGTTCCATTGGGCAGTACTTTAACTTCATTAAATCATGGAGCGGCATTTTGGCAAAAGACGCCTGTTAAGTTTGCAGGAAAGGTCTGGAAGCCCGGTATAGAAAAATTAACCTGTAAAACTATAAAACAGGTTGCATATAAATTTTTAAACACTTCTTATTTATGGGGAGGTAAGAGTGTATTCGGCATAGACTGCAGCGGCTTCAGCCAAACGGTTTACAAATTTTTAGATGTTAAATTGCCACGGGATGCGTGGCAACAGGCAGAAAAAGGTGATACGGTAAGTACACTTAAAGAAACAGTTTGCGGAGACCTTGCATTTTTTGATAATGAAGAAGGTAGAATAACACATGTAGGAATTATATTAAGCCCGCAGGAGATAATTCATTCTTCGGGTAAAGTTCGGCTCGATAAAATTGATAATGAAGGAATATTCAATTTAGAAACGAAACAGCGCACACATAAGCTGCGGATTATTAAAAGATGTTTTAAGATAAGCGGTTGATATCGGGTTTGTGTTGCCCGTTGGCATTGGTTGACTCAGAATTTTTTTTCTCATTTTTCACAGCAGTTTCTTTTACTTTTTTATCAATAAACAGCATTTGAAATGCTATCAGCAATAACATAATTGCAAAGATCTTCTTTACAGTTTCCTGGGGCAGACTTAAAGCTATTTTGCTCCCAAAGTAGCTGCCTGCTAAAAATCCAATTGCAATAATAGCCACTACTCTTAAGTCTACATGTCCTTGTTTATAATATTGCAATACGCCAAAAATCCCTACCGGCAGCAGTAATAACCCAAGCGAAGTTCCCTGCGCAGACTTTTGAGAAAAGCTTAAAAAATAAACCAATGAGGGTACAATTATAATTCCTCCTCCAACACCAACCAGGCCACCAAGAATGCCGGCTGCAATACCTGTTATTATAAGAATTAGAATGGTTTGTATGGTCATAAATTTTATTGTTATTGTTTAGGAAATGTTTCTTTATAAAATGCTATTGATTCATTTATTACTGCAAAAGCTTCAGCCTTATTCTGGAAATCGTTTATCTCCACTTTTTTATTTTCTAAAACTTTATACTGCTCAAAATAATTTTTTAATACCGTAAAAAAATGAGGGGGAACTGCATCAATGCTTGTAATAAAATTTACACTTGGGTCTTTGGCTGCCACTGCTATAATTTTATCATCGAACAAACCAGTATCTATCATTTGCATATTGCCGATTACATATGCTTCTACAAGGCATAAAGGTTGAATAGATTCTGAACATATAACCAGGATATCTAACGGGTCGCCATCTTTACCCAGCGTTTGTGGGATAAACCCGTAATTGACAGGGTAATGGAATGATGAATAAATAACCCTGTCTAATTTTAATAATCCTGTAGTTTTATCAATCTCGTATTTTGTTTTGGAATTTTGGGGAATTTCGATCAAAGCATTTACTACTTCAGGCGCTTTATCGCCGTAATGTGCACCATGCCATGGATGAAGTACATACATAAAAATTATTTTGTAAGTGTATAGCCAAGCCAGGTGGCGGCTAAACCAATAATAATACTAAGAAAAAAATACAATAAAAAAACTGTATAGCGATGTTGCTGCAATAATTCAAAGCCTTCTAATGAAAATGCAGAGAACGTAGTAAACCCGCCGCAAATTCCTGTTGCTAAAAATTTCCAGCCATCATTTGATATATTGTTTTTCAAAAGCAATCCAAGTAATGCCCCGATAACAAAGCTGCCTATAATATTTACAATAAAAGTATGATATGGAAAAAGTTTATTTACTGATACTTGAGCAACACCATAACGCAGCATTGAGCCTATTGCGCCTCCTGCACCCACCAGTAAAAAACTTATAAAATTCATAAGCTGTCTAAAAAAGTATATTTAAAATCTACCAGCCATTTATTATTTTTTTTGATCAATTTTATTTTTGCCGGTTCTTTTTTATAAGTATTGGAATAATTAATAATGGTTAACGAATCAGAAATATTTTCGGTTGAATTGATAATGATATTTGCATTTTTATATCCTTCTTTATCTGTTGAAGGCTTTTTTTCATCAAATTCTACAAACCTGTCAAAATACATAAGGTTAGTGCTGTCAGCTAAAAGATATTTTTTAGCATAATCATATTCACCGGTAAGCGATGCATTAATAAATTCCCGTCCTGCTTCTAAGGGATCAGCATTCTTTACTGTTTTTGCTTGTTGATTGCAGGCGGAGGTTAAAAAAAGTGGAACAAGGAAAAATAAAATGATTTTATGCATTGCATAATGAATGTCTTACAAAGATAACTTTCAAATACAAATATGTACAATCCTTTTTAGTTATATTTATTGCATCATTAATATCCTTTTATGAAAAAAATATTTTCACTTTTATCCTTAATGCTCCCAATCTTGTTTTTTTCTTCATGTAATTCCGGTGGCTCGGGAGAAGTTTATACCATTAAAATGAGATTGAACAAAGGTGATAAGTTTGTGCAGCATATTAAGACCAATATGGAAATGAATTCTATGATGAAGACAAGCACAGAAGCTACGAGCTTATTTGAAGTTATTAAATCGGATGATGCAGAAAAAGAAATACAGTTGACCTTCAAAAAAATGGATCAACAAATTGATATGAATGCATTAAAAAGCATGCATCAAAAGAACGATAGTACAATGAACATAAAACAGGATAGCATATTAAATAAAATGAAAAATAATTTTGAGGGCAAATCAGTTTTCATAAAATTAAATAAGGATAATCATGTTACCATGGTTTCCGGAATGGATAGCATGGTGAATAATAGTTTTATAGATTCTGCTCAAAAACAAATTATACAAAAAATGTTTTCCAAAGATCAATTCAATAATTTACTCGGGATGATGTTTGATATGTATCCAAAAAAACCTGTTAGAATTGGAGACAACTGGACTTCCGAGACATCGATGAACATGAGTGGGTTTGCGATGAAAATTAATAATAGGTACACCTTAAATTCTGTAAAAAATGGAATAGGGGAAATTGCAATTGATGGCACCGTAAATAGTGATGGTTCTATGAATAAAAATACAGAAGGATTAAAAATGAATATGAGTGGAGGACAAAAAGGAATCTATACTATAAAAATGGAAACCAGTTATTTACAAACCGGATCTTATAAAATGAATATGAAAATTGAAATGGAAATACTGGGGAAAAAAATGCCTATGACGATGAAAGGAGATTATATAATGCAAGCAGAATGATCACTTTAAAAAATATTCAACAGCCAGTGCATATCCTTTTAACCCAAGACCACTGATTGTACCTCTGCATTTAGCAGAAACGTGAGATAATTTCCTGAATTCTTCTCTTGCGTCAATATTGGAAATATGAACTTCAATTACCGGAATTTTTATTGCAGCTATCGAATCACCAATGGCTACAGATGTGTGAGAATATCCACCGGGATTTAAAATAATTGCATCCATTTTAGCTCCTGCACGCTGTATCTCATTTATCAACTCACCTTCAACATTACTTTGAAAATAGTCGAAATCAACATTTTGATATTTCCTGCGAAGTTTTTGAAAATAATGCTCAAAGCTTTCGCCACCATAAATATCAGTTTCTCTTGTTCCGATAAGATTAAGATTGGGTCCGTTGATGATAGAAATTCTCATACCTTTTTATTTTAATTTTATACACTGATTACACGAATTGAGCCAAATTTTATCATTCGTGTAATGCGTTTTAATTTGTGTTTTTCATTAGTGCTATAAAGTCATCAAACAAATAGCGGCTGTCATGCGGACCGGGAGTTGCTTCAGGGTGATATTGGACAGAAAAAGCGGGCTTATCTTTTAAACGAATGCCTTCAATAGAATCATCATTCAGATTCACATGCGTTATCTCAATATTCTTTGCAGCTCTTACTGCTTCTGGGTTTACACCAAAGCCGTGATTTTGTGTTGTGATCTCACATTTACCTGTAATAATATTTTTTACAGGATGATTTAATCCTCTGTGGCCATGATGCATTTTAAAAGTAGGGATATCATTAGCCAATGCAAGCAATTGCTGGCCAAGACAAATACCAAAGAATGGCTTATTAGCATTAAGGATTTGTTTTATGGTATCCACCGCATAATTCATTGGTTCAGGATCACCGGGGCCGTTACTAATAAAATATCCATTGGGATTAAACTCTTCCAATTCCTCAAAAGTAGTCTTTGCATTAAATACTTTTAAATAAGCGCCTCTTTCCAATAGGCAATTAAGTATGTTTTGCTTTACTCCATAATCAAGAACAGCAACTCTTATATCACTTTCAGGATTTCCTAATTCATAATTATTTTTTGTAGAAACAACTGAGGCTAATTCAAGACCTGCCATGGAAGGAACTTCTGAAAGGATTTTCTTCAACTCTTTTTCATCAAAATTATCTGAAGAAATAATACAATTCATAGCACCCTGAGTTCGTACATGCGATACAAGCGAACGTGTATCAATGCCATCAATTGCAGCAATATGCTGCTCTTCAAAATATTTTTGTAAAGAATTATTTGCCTGGAATCTTGAATATTGTTCTTCAAGATTTTTTCCGATTACACCTTTTACTTTAACGCTTGTGCTCTCAACATCTTCATTTTTTACACCATAATTTCCAATGTGCACATTGTTCATTATCACTATCTGGCCGTAATAACTCGGATCTGTAAAAACTTCCTGGTAGCCCGTCATACCCGTATTAAAACACAATTCGCCTGTGGCAGTACCAATTTTTCCAAAAGCTTTTCCATTGAAAACATTTCCATCTTCTAAAATTAAAATCGCAGGTTTATTCATTTCGGGTGCAGACATTGTTGCATTAAAATTTTTGCAAAGAAACGCATTTTGTATTTGTCCGAATCATCAATCTTCTTATAAAAAATAAAAAACCGTGAAGATATTTCAATCTTGACGGTCTCTCTATAATTCTATAAATCTACCCACATCAAGGTTCAGACTATTTCAAAGGTTCTTCCTGTGCTTCAGGAGTTTCAGATGTTGCAACTGGAGGTACTTCGGTAGTAGTTTCAGCAGCAGCAGCTTCCTCAACAGGAGCAGGCTCTTTAACTGCAGTTGCTTTCTTGCGTCCCGCTCTGCGTGTTCTCTTAGCAGTAGCTGCTTCTTTATCTTCTACACCTTTGCCATACACTTCATTGTAATCCACTAATTCTATCATGCCTAATTCAGCGTTATCACCTGTTCTCTTGCCAAGCTTTATTACTCTTGTATATCCACCGGGGCGGCTTGCAATTTTCGGACTAATAACATCAAATAATTCTTTGATAGCTTCTTTATCCTGTAAATAACTAAAAACTATTCTACGCTGGTGGGTAGTGTTTTCTTTTGCTTTGGTAATTAGCGGTTCCACATACGGACGTAAAGCTTTTGCCTTTGCTAAGGTGGTAACAATTTTTTTGTGTTGGAACAACTGGCAGGCCAGGTTGCTTAATAAAGCTTTTCTGTGGCTGGCTGTTCTGCTAAGGTTATTATTTTTATCTCCGTGACGCATGACTTATAAATTTGCTGATGTGATGATTAGCTAATGTGCTAATTGTTCTCCCTTTATTTTTTATAAGCATATTAGCACATCAGCTAATTAGCTAATTGTTTTTTAATCTTCATCAATTTTTATCTTGCTTAGATCCATTCCAAAACCTAAACCTCTTTCATTTAATACCTGTTCAATTTCACTTAAAGATTTTTGCCCGAAATTCCTGAATTTCATAAGGTCTTCCTGCTCGTATTGAACAAGTTCACTTAATGAATTGATCTTGGCTGCTTTTAAGCAATTGAAAGCCCTTACTGAAAGATCAAGATCTTCTAAAGGAGTTTTTAACGTCTTCCTTAATTGAAGCGTTTGTTCATCAACAAGGTCTTCTTTTTTATCTTCTCTTGTATCAAAAGTTATATTCTCATCAGTGATGATCATCAGGTGCTGTATCAATATCCTTGATGCCTGCTTCACAGCTTCTTCAGGGTTGATAGTACCATCTGTATTAACTTCCATCACCAGTTTTTCAAAGTCAGTTCTTTGCTCAACCCTGGTGTTTTCAATAGTGTACTTTACATTTTTGATGGGTGTGTATATTGCATCAACCGGAATATACCCAAAGTGAGAACTCTTCTCTTTACTTTCCTCAGCCGGCACATAACCACGGCCTTTTGCGATGGTTATTTCAATATCCAGTTTAGCAGAAGAATCCATCGTACAGATAAGTAATTCGGGATTCATTACTTCATAAGAAGGAGATGCGTCACCAATCATACCTGCAGTAAATTCCTGCTTGTTCTTTAAAGAAATAGTAAGCTTTTCGGTGCCCGGTTCATGTTCAACTTTCTTTTTAAAGCGAACCTGTTTCAGGTTTAAAATTATTTCTGTAACGTCTTCAGTAATGCCCTTAAGTGTAGCAAATTCATGATCTGCCCCCGCAACATTGATACCGATAATAGCATAACCTTCCAAAGAATTAAGCAATACCCTGCGCAAGGCATTACCAATAGTTACACCATATCCCGGCTCAAGGGGACGAAATTCGAATTGTGCTTCAAAATCTGTACTTTTTTGCAGAACGATTTTGTCAGGCTTTACAAAATTTAAAATGGCCATTTTTATTTTGTGTTTTAAACCCCAAACCCCTAAAGGGGCTTAAAGTGTGTTATTAACTAAATATTTCAATGAGCCTCCATGGTTCCCCCTTTAGGGGGCGGAGGGGGTTTCTTACTTACTATACAATTCCACTATCAACTGCTCCTTAATATTTTCAGGAACACTTTCTCTTTCAGGAAAAGCTATAAAAGTTCCTTTCATATCTTTCTCATTCCAATCTATCCAATTAAATTTTGGGTTTTTAGGTTGTAAATAACTTACCAAAAATTCATTATGAGAAGATTTTTCCTTAAGGCCGATAGTATCTCCCGGCTTTAAAGAGTAAGAAGGAATATTTACTACATTTCCATTTACTGTAATATGCTTATGAGAAACCAGCTGCCGTGCAGCCTGGCGGCTTGGAGCAATACCCATGCGATAAACGGTGTTATCTAAACGGGCCTCCAATAATTTGATCAGGTTCTCACCTGTTACACCACCTTTTCGGGCAGCTTCAGTAAAAGTATTACGGAACTGCTTTTCTAACAATCCATAAGTGTATTTTGCTTTTTGTTTTTCACGTAACTGTAAGGCATATTCACCAAGTGTTTTACGTTTACGGGCAGCGCCATGCATGCCGGGGGGATTACTGTTCTTTGTTAACCATTTACCATTGCCTGTAATTGGCTCTCCGAATATCCTGGAGATTTTGGTTTTTGGTCCTGTGTAGCGAGCCATGTTTTATATTGATTTTTTAGTGTCGGTACATCATCGTTAAAAATCAAAAATTAATGATGTACCCGGTTATTAAATATTTTCGATGTCTGATGTGCGATTTACGATGTATAAAAGTTTTACAACATCGTACGTCTTACATCGTACCTCGTACTTTTTTATACTCTTCTCTTTTTCGGCGGACGGCATCCATTGTGCGGTAAAGGAGTAATATCCTTTATCATGGAGATTTCCAAACCCGATTGTGATAAAGCCCTGATAGCGCCTTCACGCCCTGAACCCGGACCTTTTACAAACACATCACAACGCTTCATACCCGCATCCAATGCAACTTTTGCTGCATCTGAAGCTGCCATCTGCGCTGCATAAGGGGTGTTCTTTTTAGAACCCTTAAAACCCATTTTACCTGCTGATGACCATGCAACAACCTGACCCTGCTTATTGGTTAAACTGATAATAATGTTGTTGAAACTTGCAGTAACATGAGCATCACCATAAGTATCTACTCTTACTACTCTTTTTTTTGATGCTGCTTTAGCGCTGGGAGCTTTTGTGTTTGTAGCTTTTGCCATAATCTAAATAGGTAATCTTTGTTTTAAAATTTGAGCCCCAAATCGGGGGTGAATCAATCCTCCTTCAGGCTTAAGAGATCTGGTATTGATTCAAAATAATAAGCCATTTATTTTAAAACTGTGAGCAATTAGCCGTGAGCTACGAGGAAATACTCAAGGCTCAAAGCTGGCAGCTCATAGCTGCTTTTACTTCTTAGCTGCCTTCTTTTTACCGGCAACTGTTTTACGTTTTCCTTTACGTGTACGGCTGTTGGTACGTGTACGCTGTCCACGAACAGGCAATCCTTTACGATGCCTTAAACCACGATAACATGCAATATCCAGTAAACGCTTAATGTTTAACTGAACTTCACTACGTAAAGCACCTTCTGTTTTAAATTCATTTGCTATAGCATTTCGAATAGCTGTTTGCTCATCATCGTTCCATTCATTCACCTTTTTATCATACACAACCCCTGCCTTGTCTAAAATGTAGCGTGCGGTTGACCGGCCAATGCCATATATATAAGTAAGTCCAACTTCACCTCTTTTGTTTTTAGGTATATCAATACCGGCAATACGAGCCATATATTTCTGGAGATTTTTATTATTTAATATTTATTCTTAGTCATTAAGTCATTTGTCATTATTTGTTCTTATCAATGACCCTATTGACCATTGACTTAATGACCATTATTATCCTTGTCTTTGTTTAAAACGCGGATTTTTTTTGTTGATAACATACAACCTGCCTTTTCTCCTCACGATCTTGCAATCAACACTTCTTTTTTTTATCGATGCTCTAACCTTCATTATCTTTGTTTTGTACCGAAACCTCGGCATTATTTATATCTGAAAATTATTCTTCCCCTTGATAAATCATATGGGCTCATTTCAACACCAACCTTATCTCCGGGCAAAATTCTGATATAATGCATCCTCATTTTACCTGAAATAGTTGCCAAAATCTCATGACCGTTTTCCAGTTTAACTCTGAACATTGCATTGGATAAGGCTTCCAGGATCGTCCCGTCTTGTTTAATCAATGCTTGTTTGGCCATACTGTTTTTGGGAGCGCAAAGATAAGAGTAAAATATTAAATTTTTGCAAAAAAAGAGTGCTTTCTCACCTTTTAGCAAAATCTATGTAAGAAACCTGCAAATACCCTGGTTATTATGCTATAGTAATGGAATTTTATATTATCAAAATGCTTCATCCGTTAGATGAACTTTGGTCATTTCCAGGTAATGATTCTGTAATTGGTGAACTGAGATTGGATGCATTATCTGTCTTTTTTCTTCTCTGTACCAAACCTCAAATTTTGAAAAATCACCTTTATTCGGAATAAGAATCCGAAAGGCACCTTTTTTATATTTAACCGATCCGTCTTCAAGTTCTTCTTTTTGAAAGTTTAATTTCATTAATTGGTCTTCATCTAAAGGCAATGGTTTCAATTCTTCAGCTTTGAACCAGAATTCCTGCACACCATTATCTACACAAATTTCTTTTTCATCCCGATTTAAATTAGTTACCTCACCTGCCCATGTTGTACCATCCTGTTGAGCTAAAACATAATCTCCTTTTTTAATGTCCTGAAACTTTATCATATTCAATTTATTTTATTGCTCAAGATAAAAAAATAAATATCAAAAAATCAAATGCTTTTTAATTTGCACATTTACTCACTCCAGCTCATTACATAATTCTCATCTTCAATTTCTAATGCTTCTTTAGTAAGTTGTAATGGATGAAAAGTATCTACCATAACTGCCAGCTCTTTGGTTTCTTTTGCCCCTATGCTTTTATCTACAGCGCCGGGATGTGGCCCATGGGGTATGCCACCAGGGTGTAACGTTATCATTCCTCTTGTAACATTTTTACGGCTCATAAAATCTCCATCTACATAGTAAATCAATTCATCACTATCAATATTACTGTGATTATATGGGGCAGGAATTGCCAACGGATGGTAATCAAATAACCGTGGAACGAAAGAACATACTACAAAATTATGTGCTTCAAAAGTCTGGTGTATTGGTGGCGGCTGATGTACCCGCCCGGTTATTGGTTCAAAATCATGTATAGAAAAAATGTACGGATAACAACATCCATCCCACCCAACAACATCAAAAGGATGATGGAGGTAATGTATTCCGTACATCATCCCTTTCTTTTTAGTCATTATAAGAAAGTCGCCTTTTTCATTAATCGTTTGTAAATTTTCCGGAGGACGTATGTCTCTCTCACAATAAGGAGAATGCTCTAATAATTGGCCATACTTGCTTACATATTTTTTTGGAAAACGAATGGGGCTGAGGGATTCTACAATAAATAACCGGTTATCGCCGGTAGTAAATTCCATTTGATAAATGGTGCCCCTTGGAACCATCAAATAATCTCCATAACCAAATTGTAATTGGCCATATTGTGTTTTTAAAACACCGCTTCCTTCATGTACAAATATCATTTCATCGGCATCAGCATTTTTATAAAAATAATCCTTCATACTTTCCTGCGGAGCTGCCAATACAATATGGCAATCGTTATTAACCAAAACAGGTTTACGGCTTTTTAAATAATCTTTTTGAGGCTTTATTTTAAGTCCCTGGAAACTTCTGTGCTTAAGCATTTTTTCTTCTGCAACGGTTGGTGTAACATCAAATGGCTTTTCAGTTTTTGTGATCTGTGTAGGTGGATGATTATGATATAACAACGAATAATCTGAAGAAAATCCTTCGGTTGAAAATAATTGTTCTGAATATAATGTACCATCGGGTTTTCTGAATTGTGTATGGCGTTTATGCGGTATGGAGCCTGCTTTATAATACTGTGGCATAATAATATGTTTGATGTACGGTGTAAGAAGTACGATGTGTAGAAATCCTGTGTAAATTTAATTCTTATTAAGAATTGCATGCAAATTTATTAATCTTACATCTTATCTCTTACATCTTACTTCAATGACCAAAATAGGCCTCATATCTGATACGCACCATTACCTTGACGAACAAATTTTTGAACATTTTAGAAGTTGTGATGAGATATGGCATGCAGGCGATTTCGGAACTGGTGAAATCGCCGATAAATTGAAAAGCTTTAAACCTTTTAAAGGTGTGTATGGAAATATAGATGGATTTGATATAAGAAGTGCTTATCCTGAAAAATTAAGATGGAAATGTGAAGACATAGAGGTGATGATGATACATATCGGCGGATATCCACCTAAATATAACCCTGTTGTAAAAAAAGAATTGATAGCGAACCCGGTGCAACTTTTTATCAGTGGCCACTCACACATTTTAAAGGTGATGTATGATGCTCAACTAAAATGCCTGCACATGAATCCCGGTGCCGCAGGTAAACAAGGATGTCATAAAATAAGAACGATTATTCGTTTTGCAATTGATGCAAAAGAAATTAAGGATTGTGAAGTAATTGAATTGGGTAAATAAAATCTTTTTGTAAAAAATTAGCCGCTTACATTTGCTACATGGTTAAAAGAATGTGTTATATCTTCTTTTGCATTATAATAACTATATCTTCCTGCAATGATAATGATGAGCCGGCTTCCCCTGTATTACCCAATGAAAAACAGCAGTCTGAACAATTAAAACAGGAAATTGAAAAGTATCCGGACTCACTTTTACTTATAGAAAAATTGATTCAATATTATAGAAATAATGGATCATATGATTCAGCGCTTGCAATCCTGAACAATACTATTAAAAGAGCCCCAAATGTTGCGGAGCTTTGGGATATAAAAGCACTACTTCATTTTGAAAATGAGGATACTGTAAATGCAATTAAATCTTTTGAAAATGCAATAAACATATTCCCCTTGCCTGAATACATAATTTCTTTAGGAACACTTTATGCGCAGACAAAAAATGCTAAGGCACTGATTATGGCAGATGCATTAGCACATGCAGATAAAGCAAAAGCAACAAAGGAGGCTATCTTTATAAAAGGATTGTACTATAATTATATTAATGATAAAAAAACAGCAATATCTTTATTTGACAGTTGCCTTCGTCTTGATTATACCTACATGTTTGCTTACCGGGAAAAAGCAATTGCATTGTATGACCTGGGAAAATATCAAGAAGCTATAAAGGTGCTTGAAAGAGCCGTTACAATTCAGAATAATTTTGATGAAGCATATTACTGGTTGGGTAATTGCTACAAAAAATTAAATAAAAAAGAAGAAGCGATGCAGAGTTATTACATGGCATTAATGTATGATAAAAACTTTATAGAAGCCAGAGACTCATTAAAAACACTTGAAGGAAGATAATCTGCAGATGTGAAATATGCAGATATACAAATGAACCACAAATCACAAACTCAAAACATGCCCTTAATTGCCCCATCCTTATTATCTGCAAATTTTTTACATCTTGCGGATGAATGCCAAATGCTAAATGAAAGTGAAGCAGATTGGTTTCATCTTGATGTAATGGATGGACGTTTTGTTCCCAACATAAGTTTTGGAATGAACATCATAAAACAACTAAGACCTACAACAGAAAAGGTTTTTGATGTGCATTTAATGATATTGGAGCCTGGAAAATATGTTCAGGACTTTAAAGATGCCGGCGCTGATATTCTCACTGTTCATTATGAAGCTTGTATTCATCTGCACCGTAATATCCAACAGATTAAGTCTTTGGGAATGCAGGCTGGCGTTGCGATAAATCCACATACAAGGGTTGAACTGTTACGTGATATACTGCCTGAAATAGATGTAGTATGTTTAATGAGTGTTAATCCCGGGTTTGGAGGACAAAGTTTTATTCCACAAACACTGGAAAAGATAAGGGTTTTGCGGAGAATGATAAATGACCTTAAGATAAGTACGAAGATCGAAGTAGATGGGGGAGTGACCCTGGATAATGCAAAAGAAATTATTGACGCAGGCTCTGATATTTTAGTTGCAGGAAATGCAGTGTTTAAATCCGCTGATCCGAAACAAACAATTCATCAGCTTAAATTTTTATAAGATTTCAAAGCATGTCAAAGGATTTGTTTTCTAACCAGGCAAGTACTTATGCGAGATACCGGCCTGTTTATCCAAAAGAATTATACAATTACATACTTAAGTTTGTTACAGAAAAAAATATGGCATGGGATTGCGCAACCGGTAACGGACAAGCAGCACTTGCCTTAGCACCTTATTTTAAAAAAGTAATTGCAACTGACATCAGTGAAAAACAATTATCGCTTGCTAAACCGCATGCAAATATTCAATATCATATTGCTCCAGCGGAGCAAACAAACTTTCCAAACAACTCTTTCGATCTTATAACAGTTGCACAGGCATATCATTGGTTAAAGTTTGATGCATTTGAGAAAGAAGTAAGAAGAGTGGCTAAAAAAAACGCTGTTATTGCCGTATGGGGTTACAATTTGCTTACAGCTAATGATGCAACTATTGATGCGCTGATAAAAAAATTTTATTTTGAAATAGTTGGACCTTATTGGGATGCGGAACGTAAATATGTTGATGATAATTACCAAAGTGTTCCTTTTAATTTTAATCCCTTGCCAATTGAAAATTTTTTTATTAATGCTTATTGGAACAAAGACGATCTCATCGGTTATTTAAATTCATGGAGCAGTGTGCAGCATTTTATCAATTCTAAGCAATATAACCCTGTAGATGATATTATCAACGATCTTGTTCTTCTCTGGAAAGATGTAAAGACTGTTTCCTTTCCATTGTTTCTTAAGCTTGGAAGAGTAAATAAGTAATCAGCAATTCCATTTAACTTTTTTATATTTGATTCTTTCTTTTGTAATATGTTAATCCATAAATTGATTCATTTTTTTAAATTTAAATTAATCGTTATGCCAAAATTTGTAATTGAAAGAGAAATTCCAGGCGCAGGCAAACTAACTACTGAACAATTAAAAGGTATTTCACAAACTTCCTGCGGGGTGTTAAGTAACATGGGACCTCAAATACAATGGGTGCATAGTTATGTAACAGATGATAAAATCTATTGTGTGTATAATGCACCTAATGAGGAAATGGTTCGTGAGCATGCAAAACAGGGTGGCTTCCCGGCAAATTGTGTTAGTAAAGTATCTGCAGTTATAGATCCTGTAACAGCGGAGTAGCCGGTCCCCTAAAAACCTTTTTATTTTCTCGTTTATAATGAGATTTTAGTAGTACACATAATAGATCTCAGTAAATGAAGGCAGATTATAATGAGGGCTGGTATATAACAAGGCTTATGGATAGCAAAGTAGTAAAAGTGTAATTGATTAAATGATAAATGGAAATTACTTTTGACTACCCATAAAAAGGTTTATTAATGAATGCTTAACATGATTCTGTCGTAAAAAAAATAACTTATCTGAAAAGGTTTGCTTATTTTTTTTCCCTGCTTTCTTTCTTAGCTTAATTTTGCTTTACCTGATTAATCCTTCCGTTTATATAGATATTACTTATGAAGATAATGTTCTAGAATGGCTGACTTTTATTTTACTTGTAGCAAGTGGCATTCTCTCTATTATTATTGCTCATGGCATAAGAAAAAAGTATCGCTACTTTCATTGGTTCTTTATTTTATTTTCTGTGTTCACCATCCTGGCGGGCCTGGAAGAAATAAGCTGGGGTCAAAGAGTCTTTGGGGTTGAATCACCTGAATTTTTTAAAAAACATAGTGACCAGAAAGAAATAAATCTTCATAATACTTTCCAGGAAAAAACACGTATTAAAACAAAGCACATTGCGCTGCTCGTTCTGTTTATATATGGAGTAATTCTGCCATTATATATAAAGAATAAACGATACAGATTTAATAAAATGTTTATTGTTCCTCCACCTTTTTTAATCCCGGCTTTTTTAATAACAACTTTGTTTATGTTAGATTTTCCTACAGAGCAGGAAGAAGAATATGGCGAACTGCTTTATAGTGTTGCTTTTTTTGTTTTTATTCTTTATAATCATCAATTATATAAGCTGGAAGAGTTTTGCAATATTAAACCGCAAAGCGATGTTAATAAAAGTAGTAATTAACTGCCGATTATGCAAGTAGAGCTATTCTGTTTAAGCTGGCTAATTATATTTGTATGTATATAATTTATCCTACAATTTTTGCTATGAATTTATCCATTAGCTCCATCACCTTTACACCTTCTTCAGCACTACACGGGTTTGGTGCTTTGTCTAAAAAATAATCAATTACTTCTTCAATCATAGGCAGTTGCACGTGTTGTAATGCATCAAATAAAAAGTTTTCTTTCTTTCCTTCAACCGTCATTGTAATTTTTGGCTCTCCAAAAACAGAGAACTTTATTTTTCCTTTACTCCCAATAATTTCACAACTGTCTTTCTCTTCATATCCATCTACATTAAAACACCATAAGCCATTAAACAATACTCCATTTTTAAACATAATATTACCGGCAACAATATCATCTGCATTGTATAAATGTTGTTGGTTTAGTGCCATACCGGCTACTGTATCAACTTCACCAAAAAAATAGTACATCAGGTCTAACTGATGGGGTGCAAGATCATGAAATAATCCACCTCCGGCGATTGCTGTATTAACCCGCCATGAATTCTTAGGGATTTGCAGTTCTTCTTTTGTAAGAGATTTTTTATAGAACTCAAGTCTTGCAAAACGAACGTCGCCAATGATGTTCTCAGTTAAAAGCTGTTTTATCTTTTTAAATAAAGGCTGCTCACGGCGATAATGAGCTATAACAAGTTTTATATCATTTTCATTCGCAGTATCCATCATTCTTCGGGCAGATACAGCGTTTACTGACATAGGCTTTTCTACATATACGGGTTTACCTGCACTTAATGCGGCAATAGTATATTCTTCATGGGAGGAGGGTGGGGTGGCAACATAAATTGCATTTACATCAGGGTCATTTATTAATGTATTTGCATCAGTATACCATTTAGGAACGCTATGCCTTTGGGCATAATCTTTTGCTTTTGCCGCATCCCTTCCCATAACGGCAATAAGAGAAGAATTTTTTACTTTATTAAAAGCCGGTCCACTTTTAATTTCAGTAACATCCCCACAACCGATAATGCCCCAGGTTATCATGTCTGATTAATTATTTGGAGATTGTCGATAAACCCTAATGCACCTACAGCAATAAAAGCGAAGGCCCAGATTAAAGCTCCTGTTTTGGCTGTCATAATAAAAAGTTTAAGAGTTTAAAAGATACAAATTATGGAAAATATTTAAATGATGTTGATAGCTTTTTATTTACTGCTTTTAAAATTAATTACTCTATAATTGTCCTGAATTTTGAGATGAAAAAAATATTTACCAATCTAACTTTCTGGGTACTTACTGCCATATCAGCCGGGATAATACTTGGAATCGCTATGCCGGACATTGCAATAAAAATGCAACCGCTTGGAAAATATTTTATAGAGGTTGTAAAGCTTTTTATTTCTCCCATTATTTTTTTAACAATTACATTGGGTATAAGCGGGATGAGCAGCTTAAAAAAAGTAGGTAAGGTTGGCGGTAAAGCAATTATCTATTTTGAGGTTGTTACAACTCTTGCATTAATAATCGGGATGATAGTTGTAAATATTATTAAACCAGGCAATGGGGTTTCACTTTCAGCTGTTCAGGGCGGCGATATTTCTCAATATACTTCACAGGCGCAGGCCTTTAGCTGGTGGCAATTTTTTAAGGATAATCTTACTATCCAGGTATTAATAGCTGCTATTTTGTTTGGGATATTTTTAAGTAAATACAAAGGCAGGCAAAAAATAATTCAACCCCTTACACTTATTTCAAAATATATTTTTAAAGCATTGCATATTGTAATGCTGTTAGCACCCATTGGCGCATTTGGAGGAATGGCATATACCATAGGTAAATATGGGTTGCATACTTTACTTCCGTTGGGTAAGCTTATGTTAACTGTTTATATAACAATGGCAGTATTTATTTTTGTTATACTTCATTTTATTTTAAAATATTATAAAGTAAGCCTGTGGAATTTTCTAAAATATATTAAAGCTGAGTTGCTGATAGTTTTAGGCACCTCTTCTTCAGAATCTGCCTTACCATCATTAATGGAAAAGCTGGAACGTATGGGTTGCTCCAAGCCGGTTGTAGGTTTGGTAGTACCCGCAGGTTATTCTTTTAATCTTGACGGTACTACCATTTACCTTTCAATGGCTACCGTTTTTTTAGCACAGGTATATAATATACATCTCAGTTTTGTTCAGGAAATGACTATTCTTGGAATCTTATTTATCACCTCAAAAGGTGCTGCAGGTGTTACAGGCAGTGGCTTTATTGTATTGGCTTCAACTTTAACTGCCATAAAAATTATTCCGGTTGAAGGATTAGCATTACTGCTGGGGGTTGACAGGTTTATGAGTGAGGCAAGGGCAATCACCAACTTTATCGGCAATGGTGTTGCTACCGTTTTTCTAGCCAATAATGAAAAAGAATTTGACAGGAAGAAAATGAAGATTGCTTTTAATGAAGAAGAAAAAATAGATCTTTAATGAGATATCTGCAATTAATCATTGTATTCTTAATTCCTTTCTGTGCGAATGCACAACAGTCTTCGTATTATAAAGAAAACAAAAGCTTTACTGAATCTTTGAAAATTATAATTCATGATGTTGGGTTAGACAGTACATGGGATGTTGGTGAAGATGGAGAAGAGCAAATATCTTTTGCTGTGATTGATGTTACAGGTAAGAAACCTGTTTTAGGCGGAGTAAGTTATACAAATTTTATTTACCCTGCATCTGTTTATAAAATGTACGTGGCGATGGAAATTTTAAAGCAGGTAAGTAATAATGAGTATTCATTGTTTAAGCAGCATATTGTAAAATCACCTAATGACGTAGACAGATCAAGGGAAATAGGATTTGATCCAAGACCTTTATTAAAGAATGGGGATACAGTTACGGTAAATTATTTACTGGACCTTATGATAACTCGCAGTGATAATTCTGCTGCAAATTGTTTAATAGATATTGCTGGCAGAAAACGTATCAATCAAACAATGCATGAGAATAAATGGAATGGGAGTGAGGTTACCCGAAAATTTTTAAAAAGAAAATTTGAAGACCCCGGTTATGATACAGTAAAGTCAACAGAAACCAATGCGTTACATGCCGCAGATTTTATGTTTAAAATTTCTCAAAATAAACTTATCAATCCATGGGTTAGTATGCAGATGAAGGCATTGTTGGGAAGACAGTTAGATACTACAAAACTTTCCACAGGCTTGCCAAACACTGCAATATTCTATCATAAAACCGGTTGGTGGAATTATTATACAAATGATGTGGGTATTGTGGATGACGGGAAAATAAAATATATCATTTCCCTTTTTACCCCTGTTACGGAAGATAAAGTCAGACCTAAGTTACAAGAGCTTTCACGAAGAGTTTATGATCTTATAAAGAGGCTGCATAAGTAAACACATAACCTTTTTTTTAACTTTTTCAACTACGTGTGTATAAGTAATTTGGCAGAGCTATTTTTCAGCTTTTATATTTGAAGAAATGCAGTTTTTAAAGTTGCTATTTGCGGTGATTGTGAAACATAAAACAAAAACTATTGACAGACACTATTATTAACCTTGAAACCGTTAATCCAATTGAATTTTTTGGAGTTAACAATGGAAAACTGGATATCCTTAAGAAAAAATTTCCCCGTTTAAAAATTCTCAGCCGCGGTACACAAATTAAACTCAGCGGAGCTCCTGATCAAATCGAAGATGCCAAAGAAAAGATTGGACTTGCGGTTCAATATCTTGAACGCAACGGACATATGAGTGAAAATTATCTTGAGCAGATTCTTGGTGGGGATGATGAAACAGTTATTGATAATTTTACAGAAAAAAATCCTAACGAGGTGTTGGTTTTCGGCCCTAATGGTAAAACGGTAAGGGCAAGAACGCTGAATCAAAAGAAGCTTGTTCAGTCTATTGAGAAAAATGACATTGTTTTTGCCATCGGGCCTGCGGGCACAGGTAAAACGTATACTGCTGTTGCCTTAGCGGTAAGAGCATTAAAAAATAAAGCAGTAAAGAAGATAATTTTAACTAGGCCAGCGGTGGAAGCGGGAGAAAATCTTGGATTTTTGCCAGGTGATTTGAAAGAAAAAATCGATCCGTATTTACGCCCTTTGTATGATGCCTTGGATGATATGATACCTGCTGATAAGCTTGGTTATTATATGACGACCCGAACAATTGAAATTGCGCCATTGGCTTATATGCGTGGCCGCACCCTTGATAACGCATTTATTATCCTGGATGAGGCTCAAAACTCAACTGACGGCCAGTTAAAAATGTTTTTAACCCGTATTGGAGGCAACGCAAAAGCCATTATCACAGGTGATGTTACGCAGATAGATTTACCTCCGAAAATAAAAAGTGGTCTGGAAAAGTCAGTTAGAATACTTAAGAATATTGATGGTATAGGGCATGTTGAGCTGGACGAAGAAGATGTGGTTCGCCATAAGCTGGTTAAAGCTATTATTAAGGCATACGATAAAGAAAAACATAAAGAACTGGAAGAGCAAAAATGATAGGGCCTCCCCCTCTTATCTCCCACTTTAGAATAAAACCAAACATTTTTATCTTCTTCATCATCTATAAATCTCTATTATCTATAAGTATCTTTATAAGGAATTTTCCTTTATAAAATGCATAAAGAAATCAATTTCATTTCAAAGCTGAAGACTCCACCGTCGGACCGTGTCATTCGGACGGGCTTTAGAGAAACAGAGAGTTTGAGGTGGATTTTATGCTCCCTTTTTATTTTTGCAATTTCCTGCAATAATGCTGAGAAGTATAATCAATTAACAATTACGGCTATTGATTCTATAGGAATAAAATTAAAGAATGAACGGGCATGTAAATCTATTGAGTTAGTAAAGCCAATTATCAGGCAAGGTGATATGGTTTTGAGAACCGGTAACGATTTTACCAGTGAATCATTAAGACAGTTATCATTTACAGATAAAACATACTCTCACTGTGGAATAGCAAGCATTGAAAATGATTCAATATTTATTTACCATGCATTAGGCGGAGAGTGGAACCCGGATGAAAAATTGAGGCGGGATCCCATAGAGCTTTTTTGTAATCCGGAAGAGAACAGGGGCTTTGGCATTTTTAATTTTAAGTTTGATTCAAACCAAAAAAATAAGCTGGACAGCATCATAAAAGCATGGTACAGGAATGGGGTAACGTTTGATATGAAATTTGATCTTGCAACAAATAATAAACTGTATTGCGCAGAATTTGTAAGCAAGGCTATTAGCCTATGTACCAATAATCAAATGAATTTTGCTACTTCCAAAATAAATAATTTTGAATTTGTGGCTGTGGACAACCTATTTCTAAATGGGAACTGCCTTGAAAAAAAGCGTATCAGGTATCAATAATATCCTGTGATATTAATTTATTGCTGTTTAAAAAATAATATACATTTGTCTTATAAAACCTAAATCAAAAACTATTATGAAAAAAATTATTTTATCAGCTGCAACTATTTTAGCTTTTGGCATTATTGCCTGTAATAGCAATAGCAGCGACCCTAAAGGAGTTCTAATGAGCTTTATGGATGCACTTATGAAGAAAGATATTGAGGCGGCAAAAAAATATGCTACAAAAGACAGCGAAGCAATGCTTGGCATGGTACAAATGGGTATGTCTATGGCACCCAAGGATCAAAAAGATACAACCTATGATAAGAGTAATATGGAGTTTGGCGATGCCAAAATTGAAGGTGATAAAGCGACTGTTCCCGTAAAAGATAAAAAATCTGGTGAAACAGTTAATTACACTTTAAAAAAAGAAGATGGTGCATGGAAAGTGGCATTTGATAAAGCTACTATGACACAAATGGGAACTGATAAAATGAAAGAAAAAGGAATGGATATGAATGATATGAATAGCGGAATGGATTCTGCATCAAAGATGCTTGAGCAGATGAACCGGGTACCTGATACAAGTAACTTGCAGGATACTATGCGCTAATTTATTTTATAATTTTTTTAAAAGCATTCCGGCAGGAGTGCTTTTTTTATTTCATAGTTATCCTCCGATAAATTGAAATATAGAATTCGTATTAGAATTTAATATAAGCTCCGATCTCTGTAAAAAATACCGGTGCTAAACTTTCTTTTTGTAAGGAATTATCAATTGCGTATTCAGCTGCATTTGTTGGGAAGGCAACTGTTGGAATTGCATACAAGCCCCAATAGTTTTTTTCATAATTAATTGGTAACGACAATTCCAGATCAAGAATTTTAAATTGTTTTTGATTGTAAAATGTAACCGTTTTTACCTGTGTGTTTATATTACCATTATTACTGCTGTGAGCATGTCCCTTCCCTTTGTTTTTACCATTGTTACCGGCTGTTGTTGGAAAAGGGAATTTGCGAAATTCGTAATAGGCTTCGTTAAAATATTGTGTACCTGCATTTAACTGTATAGATGGAGCAAAGGACCAATAACTATTTTCTTTTTCTTTTTCAAAAGTATGGGATAGATTAATGTACGTTCCAAAGTCAGTAGCAGGAGAAAAAAGAATATATCCTCCGCCTCCTACAGATATAATACTTTGATTGTAATTTAAATAAAATCCAGACAATCCTTTTATTTCTGATGCAACAGCATAACTAGCCTTACTATAAAAAAATTTTGAAGCGTAAACTCCGGCATCAAATTGATTTATGGTAAAATTGTAGCCTGCATCTATATTGAAAACATCTAACCGTACAGGTGTATTAGTTTTAATAAGTAATGCCATACCTGCAGAGATATAAAAACCGGATCTATCGAAATAACTTATGGAAGAACGTAAATAGGGGGTAGTTGAAGAATCTTTTCTGCCAAAATAAACAGAATTAGAAAGATAATTTATATTGAATTTTGTAAAAGACCTGATTGAAGATGAATCGTGTTGCGCAATGCTATTGTTAAAAAAAAATAACTGCAAAATAATTATAAACGTATAGCAATGCTTCATTTTTTATAGTTTACGGGTTAAATGTAAACAATAATATTTTGTCGTATATGGTTACATTTTTTATAATTGTAACTTCTTTATTATTTCTTTTACTTCTTTTTTAAACGTATCAAGTTCGCCCAGCTGTTGCTGAAGAAAAGTATTGTCCTCTATTTTACCAATCACTTTATCCATTTCCTTTTTAGTATCATAAACCATTTTTCTAAAGGGGTTGGTATAATCTTTTTCCCTTGATTCATAAATACTTTTTCCCATCCAGTCTTTGATTGTTATAGAATCGTTCAGGATATTTTTAAATATTTCTTTCGTGAATTGTTTGGATGTAATATTTAAAATTTCTAACAGGCTCGTGTAAGAGTGCTCCAGTTTATCAGCATAATAATCGTTTCCAATCTTTTTATAAATAGTATGTAATTGTTGCCAGCTTTGTATTTTATCCGTTTTTATTTGTTGCTTTATTTTATCTACATCAGTAGCTTTCATTAATTGACCACCTACATTTATCCATTGGCTTCTGGTAATTTTTACCGGAATGCTTTCTTTAAACTCTTCAAAAGAATTAGTCTTATTTTTTTTGACATGATCTAAGAATTGAGATACGCCGTAATAAATAATGAGGTCATTAAATAATTTTAAAGCCTCAGGCAGTTTGGTTATCTGCGTTCTGCGATTACTGTTTTCAAATCCATCCGTATAATAACATCCGTTTTCATCAGGCAAAAGTTTTTCAAGAAATTTAATGGCATCAAATATTTCATTTATTGTATCCGGCGCCAGGTAATCATATTCTATTGCCTGTATTTTTTCTGTTCTTTGATCCCTGTCCGTATACTTCCATGTATTGCGGGACAATGCATACATATTATACATAAACCAATAACCCGGCATTATTACAAGCATATCATTAGCAGCATCATTACTAACCAAACTAAAGGGAATTGAAATGTTGAGTTCAGCAGGAAAATCTGCCTTGGATAAAATTGTAAATGATGCAAATTTTGAATTATGTTTTAAGCTAACACACAAACCTGGCCAAAAGCCACGACCCGCAACAATTTCACCATCTGCACTCCGGCTGTTATGATTACTTCCAATGGTAGCTCCTGCAGCTATATTACTCTGCCCCATTACAAGAGAGGCACATAAAAATGAATTGTTATGATGCTGCTCATGTGCAGGAAAAATAAGGGAATTCAAAACTTCGCAGCAGGAGATAGTCGAATTATTTCCCAGATAAGAATTAATGAGCCGGGCACCATATTTTAGCTGGGAATGTGATGCCATTACAAAACGAACAGCTTTTACGCCATAAAAAATGCGACAACCATAACCAACAATACCATTCACTAATTCACAGCCTTCACCTATTTGCGAGGTACGATCCTCATCGCTGTTAATGGTTAAATTCTTTAATTTATTCGCTCCTTTTAAATACGCATCTGAGCCTATGCGAACATCTTTAATAATTTTACAATTTTTTATTACGGTTCTGTCACCCACAGTTCCATAATAGCCTCTCTGTTTGTCAAATTCCTTTTCAGTTAGCTGGATAAATTTCTTTTGTAGCCCTTCATCATCTATGGATTTACTCCACAAGTAAGCATCGCCAGGAAGCATGCCATTGAATGGAAGTACTTTTCGTCCACCATTTTCATTACATAATTCCATCCACACTCTTACCTCCTCAATTTCTCCCTCTTTTAATATTCCATTCCCAAACTTTGCGTAATCCGTAGTGGCCAGTTCATTTACATTCGCAATCATTACTTCATTGCCAATAATATAATGACTTAAATAGGATGCATTATCAATACAAACATTATCACCAAAATCGCAGCTGATTATGGTGCTGTTGTATAACCCCACGGGCATTCTCAGGTTATGAAACTCCAGGTAAAAAGGTTCTAATTTTCCGATTCTTATTAGCCCGAAGAATTTACAATTTTTTACCAGCCCGGGATCAAACGCTTCTGATACTAATATCTTATCCCAATCATCAGAGTTGTTGCCATTTCTTATTAATATTTCTCTTTCAGTACTCGTAAGATTGCGGTAGCTGATGCCATTCTTATTTTGAATATTTCGCAGATGATATTCATTCTTGCCTTTGGGCAGATATTTTGCATTAATAAAACCATAACCTAAATTATTTACCGGATGTTTTGTAATGATATTCATACACCAACCCCTGAGGGGGCTATAAAGTTTTAATTATCGTAAGATAAATTTTTATTTTCTTATTCTCCATTAGTGAGTAGGAGTTATTCCACCGTTACTGATTTTGCAAGATTCCTTGGTTTATCAACATCACAACCTTTTGCCACACCCATATAATAGGAGAGAAGCTGTAAGGGAATTACACTAATTATAGGAGCTATAATTTCATCAGCAAGTGGAACAGCAAATACGTCATCTGCCATAGAAGGAATAATTTCATCGCCTTCTGAGATAATTGCTATCACTTTGCCTTTTCGTGCCTTTATTTCCTGGATATTGCTAATGATTTTTGCATGATAGGCATCTTTAGTAGCAACAAAAACTACAGGAAGCTTTTCATCAACCAACGCAATAGGCCCGTGTTTCATTTCAGCTGCAGGATAACCTTCAGCATGTATATAGGAAATTTCTTTCAGCTTTAGCGCCCCTTCCAATGCCACCGGGAAGTTATATCCTCTTCCAAGGAACAAAGCATCATTTGAATTCTTATATTTTTTGGCAATAATTTTTAATTCATCTGCATTTTTAAGAAGGGAAGCAACTTTTTCAGGAACATCTTCCAGTTCAAAAAGTAATTTGGAATAATATTCCTCACTGATGGTATCTTTTTCTTTTGCGATTTTTAATGCCATCATAATTAATACAACAAGCTGGGCAGTAAAAGCTTTTGTAGAAGCAACTCCAATCTCAGGGCCTGCATGTGTATAAGCCCCTGCATGCGATATTCGGGCTATTGAAGAGCCTACAACATTTACAATTCCAAAAATTATTGCACCATTTTCCTTTGCTTTTTCTATAGCAACTAATGTATCAGCAGTTTCCCCACTTTGAGAAATGGCGATTATTACATCACCTTTATTAACAATGGGATTGCGATAGCGGAATTCAGAAGCATATTCAACCTCTACAGGTATTCTGCATAATTCCTCTATTACATATTCAGCAATTAAACCTGCATGCCAGCTGGTTCCACAGGCAACAATAATTATTCTGCTGGCATTTGTAAGTTGTTCAATATTATCCTGAACCCCTTTCATTGTAATCGTACCTTCTTTTGCATCTAACCTTCCACGCAGGCAATCATAAATTGTGTGTGGCTGTTCAAAGATTTCTTTCAACATAAAATGCTCATAACCTCCTTTTTCAATTGCTGCTAATTCCATGTCAAGTTTAGTAATGTAAGGGGTTTGCCTTTCATTACCCAGGTTCTTAAGAATTAATTCATCCGCTTTTACAATGGCTACTTCATAATCATTTACATAAACAACTTCTTTAGTGTATTCCAGCATGGGCGTAGCATCTGAACCAAGAAAATGTTCACCCTTCCCAATGCCTATAACCAATGGACTTCCTTTTCTGGCGGCAATAATTGTATCAGGGTTATCGGCATCCAGCAATAAAATAACATAAGCGCCTGCTACTCTTTTTAATGCAATCCTTATAGCTTCTTCTAAAGAGCACTTATTATTATTTTTTATCTCTTCAATAAAATTCAGCAATACTTCTGTATCAGTTTCACTTGAAAATTTATAACCTTTATTAAGCAGCTCCTGTTTTAATTGTCCATAATTTTCAATTATGCCGTTATGTATCATTGCTAATTTGCCACTGGCGCTTGTATGCGGATGTGCATTACGGTCACTGGGTTCGCCATGTGTGGCCCAACGGGTATGCCCTATACCTATGTGTGCACTTACGGCTTTGCCTATCAGCGATTCTTCCAGTTCTGCAACTTTGCCTTTCTTTTTATAAACCTGCAGATGATGATTAATTAAAGCCACACCTGTACTGTCATACCCACGGTATTCCTGCCTTTTAAGCCCGGTAATTATTATCGGGTAAGCTTCTCTTGGTCCGATATATCCTACAATTCCACACATATTTAAAAAAATTATTAAGGAAGAAGCAAAAAATAACAACTTCCGAAAATCAATTTTCTGTTAAAGAAGCTTTCCTGAAAGTACAATAACGGCAACTGAAAAATAAATAATTAATCCTGTTACATCAACCAGTGTTGCTACAAAAGGTGTTGAGGACGCTGCAGGGTCAGCACCTAATCTTTTTAAAATAAGGGGAAGCATAGAACCAATTAATGTTCCCCAAAGAACAACACCCATTATAGATAACCCTATGGTAAAAGCAATACTTAAATAATATTCACCAAAAACATCAGAAAAAAGATGCCAAATGAAAATTATCGCTATTCCTAACAGGGCCAATGTAGTCCCTAACAGTAAGCCAGAAATTATTTCTCTTTTGATAATCCGCCACCAATCTTTCAGCGTAATCTCACCAAGTGCCATAGCCTGTATAATCAAAGTAGCAGCCTGGGAACCTGTATTACCGCCGCTGGCAATTATTATAGGTATAAATGATGCCAGCATAGTGACTTTTGCAATCATATCTTCAAAAAAGTGCATAGCTGAAATGGTCATTAATCCACCAATAAATAAAATAAACAGCCAAATAATCCTTTTCTTATATAGCTGAAAGATCGGCATTTCAAGATATGGCTGTTCTAATGCTTCTGTACCGCCTATTCTTTGTATATCCTCAGTGAACTCTTCACTTGCTACCCACAAAACGTCATCGATGGTAACAATACCGAGTAGTTTTTTTGTTTCGCTTGTTACAGGCAATGCTACACGATTATTCATTTTAAAAACTTCGTATGCCACCTCCTGATCATCATTTACATTTAAGGAAATAACTCTCTCATCCATTAAATCAGAAACCTTTGTTTGCGCATCTGATAAAATAAATTCCCTGATCCTTATATCATCGAGCAATTCTCCTTTATCATTTATTACATAGATCACATCAATCGTTTCGCTATTCTTTCCCACCCTGCGTATTATATTCAATACTTCCTGTACCGTATTATTTTCATGAACATAAATATAATCAGGCGTCATTAGCCGCCCAACGCTGTTTTCAGGATATCCAAGAAGTGAAAGTGTAATCCTTCTTTCCTCGGGATTTAAAGTTTTAAGCAGTTCTCTCACTACTTCATTTGGTAGATCCTCCAAAAAAGAAGTTCTGTCATCTGGTGGCAATTCATTTAAAAGTTCTGCGGTTTTAGAAGGTGGCAATGCCTTTATGATATTTTCCTGAGTAGGATGCTCTAATATTTTAAAGAGACTTGCAGCCCTGTGAATGGAAAGATGAGAAATTATGAAAGCTTCATGTTCTTCATTTTCATAAATAAGATCGGCAACATCAGTTATATTCTGCGCATCCAGAAATTGCTGAATCTGATGGTCATCATTGGTGGCAAGCACATCTTCAAACTGGGTTTGCATGGATATTTGTTCAACTTCTGCTGACATTTGGAATTAATGTTCTTAATAATTTAAGAAGGAGCCAAAATTACTTTATTTTGCTTTAGTTATTGGCTTAATGAATTGATAAAGCGATATTTATATTTAAAAGGAACAGGGCAGAAGGGGAGAGGTGTATTTACAAATAAAACTATTCCTTCAGATACAATTATTGAAGACTCCCCTGTAATTGTGATGGATAAAGCTGATAGAATTTATCTTGATAAAACTTTATTGCACGATTATATTTTTGAATGGGGATTGCAAAAAGATAAATGCTGTATGGCCCTTGGTTATTTGCCTATGTACAACCATAGCTATATAAGCAATTGCGAGTACTTTATGAACTTTGAAGATGAAACCATTCAGGTAAAAACAATAAGGGTAATTGATAAAGAAGAGGAGTTAACCATCAACTATAACGGTAATTGGAATGATAATAAAAAAGTTTGGTTTGATGTTGTTTGAAGAAATCTGGAAATGGTAGAATAAAAATATTATATATAATGAAATTTACAGGAAAGAATACTTATAGTTGTATCAGTAACTTCATAAACCAATCTATGTTCCTGTGTAATTCTTCTGCTCCATTTGCCTTTAAAGTTATATTTAAGCGGCTCTGGTTTACCTGTACCTGTAAAAGGTGTAACAGAAATTTCTGTTATCAGCCCAATTATTTTCAGTAATAGTTTTTGGTCGTGCTTTTTCCAATTTCAAGATGGGATAATGCATCAGGGCTTAATGTGATGCATTTCATTTACCGTACTTTACCTGCAGCTCATTTAAAGTAAGTGTAATTCCTCTGCCAGAATCAATATCATCCATTGATTTTTGAAGATGTTTTTTATTGGCTTCTGTAGATAAAAGGTATTCAGTTTCATCCATACAATCGGCAATAGTAATTTCAATTTCTTTATTTTTTAAAAGCCGCCCTGATGGCTTTTACTATTTCTTCCGAAAACTCTTTTTCATTTAACCTGAATGTAGTTGTCATACCCCAATTTAATAAAAATTTTCTGTTTACAGTCAGACCGGGACGGTCAGACTGGGCTACATTTCTCCCACCATACCTTTACCTGCATCAGCCATATCAGGAATTTCTTCTGCATTGTAAGCCCCTTCGTCTAATTTCTTTTTTGTTTCCTCGAACGCCTTCAAAGTTAAATCAGTGTCCTCATCTGTATGAGCTGCAGTAGGGATAAGCCTGAATATTATCTGGCCTTTTGGTATTACAGGGAACACAACTACTGAACAAAAAATATTATAGTTCTCCCGCAGATCCATTAACATTCCGGTGGCTTGCGGCAGATCGCCTTTCATAATAACAGGTGTTACGGGGGTATTGGTGGTTCCGATATCAAATCCTTTTTCTTTCAGTCCTTTTTGGAGCTTGTTTACATTATGCCATAATTTCTCTCTGAGTTCCGGCATTGTTTTCAACATCTCCATTCTTTTTATCATTCCTTCTACAATCAGCATGGGCAGACTCTTGGCAAAAATTTGTGAGCGAACATTGTATCGCAGATATGTCATCACTTTTTTTTGTCCCGCAATAAAAGCCCCTATACTTCCCATGCTTTTTACAAAAGTGCTGAAGTAAAGGTCAACTCCATCCTGGCAACCCTGTTCTTCATCTGCTCCTGCACCTGTTGGCCCCATGGAACCAAATCCATGAGCATCATCAATCAACAATCGGAAATTGTGTTTTTGTTTAAGCGCTACCAGTTCTTTTAATTTTCCCTGGTTGCCGCTCATGCCAAAAACGCCTTCGGTAATTACTAAAATTCCACCGCCATTTTTTTCAGCCATTTTTGCCGCACGTACCAATTGTTTTTCACAATCATTAATATTATTATGTTTATATGCATAGCTGTACCCAACATGTAAGCGTACACCATCTACAATACATGCATGGCTTTCACCATCATAAACAATTACATCACGCCTGTTAACCAATGCATCAATACAACTCATTATGCCCTGGTAGCCAAAATTCAACAGCATCGCATCTTCACGCTTTACAAATTCAGCTATTATTTTTTCCAGCTCTTCATGTTGTTCGCTGTTTCCACTCATCATCCTGGCTCCCATAGGATGACCCATACCCCATTTTGCTGCAGCTTCAGTATCTACTTTTCTTGTTTCAGGATGGTTTACTAACCCTAAATAATTATTAAGACTCCATACTATTTTTTCTTTACCCCTAAAAAACATTCGGCTTCCTAATTCACCTTCCAGCTTTGGGAAAGCAAAATATCCGTGAGCTCTTTCTACATGTTGCCCAAGAGGCCCGCCGTCTAATTTTTCAAACACATCGATCATAACAATAATTTAATATTAAAACTGGCTCAAAAATAAGTAATCCCTATGACTCCCATATTCCTTCAGTATCGGTTTGGATGCATATAAAACCGGAAGAACCAAGAGAGAAACCTATATGACATATAATTGCACCTACTATTGCAGCCGTTATTAAAATACAAATGACTAATGGTCTACAGTAAAAATTATGGAGGAGGTACCAAAATAAAACTATTTTTTATCCAGGCTTTTTAAATATGTTTCACCTGCATCCGTAATAATTAAGCAAAGTAATTTTTTCCCGTTTATATCCTGAAATTTGGTATCCACAAAGCCTCTTTTATACAATCCGGCCAGTGAGCCTTTTAAATCCTCTTGTAAACATAGGTGTGCTCCGTTGCTTTTAGTTATTTTATCATGACAATCCTTTAATTTTTGGATCATTCTTTTGGTGAGCGGTCTTTTATTTATGGGCATATCTGTGGTGGTTGTTTGCAAGATATTAAGATTTTCTTTGATATTTCTACAGCCATTTTCTTATAAGATTAAGTATCAGAGTTACTGCTAAACTTAATAATAGCATGGTAGTAAGGGGGAAATAAAATTTAAAATTTTCTTTCTCAATTCGGATATCTCCTGGTAGTTTTCCTATCCAGTTTAATTTATCGTGAAAAAAATAAATTATCACTCCCACTACAATTACTATGGCTCCAATTATAATTATATATTTTCCGGTTGTATTGCTCATTTTTACTTTTTTGTACTATAATAAAAATCAGATTTTTTAAAAGCAATACTTATGCCTGTTAGGTAAGAAGTACGACGCTGAAATATCTTGAGAATATCAGGAAAGCGACTAAAATTGAAGGTGTTGTCCCACGAGGATTCGAACCTCGACAAACAGAATCAAAATCTGTCGTACTACCTTTATACTATGGGACAAAAATGATTTGCAAAAATAAGGAGTTTTAGTGAGTTGTTAGTAGGGAAGTAGTCAGTAGTCAGGAGAACCCCCGACTCACAATCTCACAACTCACGACTCCACAATCCTGTCTTCATCTTCTCTTAATTTTTTTATGAAGTTGATAGTATCAGGAATAACATCACACATTATGGTTATAATTGCCCCGGGTGTAACATTTTTATAGGCATATAATATTGCCTCTTTCTCATCATGAATAATCGTAATTGGTATATCCTTTGGTTTACCCTGGTTGATGCCTTCCACCAAAAGATTTATTATTTCATCAGCGGTTCTTCCCCGTAAATTTCTATCCTGCCGTATAACTATCTCATCAAAATTTTTTGCAGATATTCTTCCAATCTCCCTTATGTCATCATCCCGCCTGTCGCCTGTACCACTAATAATTCCAACTTTAGGTGTGCCGCCCAATTGATTTACAAAGTCACATAATAAATTAAGCCCGGCAGGATTGTGTGCAAAGTCTACCAAAAATTTAAAGTTTTTAAAATCAAACAGATTCAGTCTTCCAGGTGTTTGTGATGAGGAAGGAATGAAGCTATGCAAGGCAAGGCGTATATCTTCTACTTTAATATTTCTAAAAATATAGCACGCAAGTATAGAAGGTAAAACATTCATTATATTATGAATGGCCTTTCCTCCAAATGTAAGCGGTATCTCTGTAACTTTTTCAATCCTTATCTTCCATGTTCCTTTCAATATTGTTACGTATCCATGTTCAAAAACGGCTGCAAGGCCTCCTTTACTGCAATGTCTCTTTATTCGTTTATTATTTTCATCCATGCTAAAGAGCGCTATGTTACATTTTAAACCTTCCCTCATCTCATAAACAAGATCGTCTTCTGCATTTAAAATTGCATATCCATGAGGAAAAACTGTTTCAGGAAGTACAGCTTTTACTTTTGCCATTTGCTCTAATGTATGAATTCCTCCTAAGCCAATATGATCAGCAGTAATATTGGTAACTATGGCAACATCGCAGTTAGAAAATGCCAGGCCATTCTTTAATATACCTCCTCTTGCAGATTCCAGTACAGCAAAATCAACAGTAGGATCTTTCAATACAAATTCTGCACTTCGTGGGCCGGTACAATCACCCTTCATTAGCATTTGATTTTGAATATATACTCCATCTGATGTGGTAAAACCTACTTTATATCCAGCAGTTTTTACAATATGTGCAATAAGGCGGCTCGAAGTTGTTTTACCATTGGTTCCTGTAATAGCTATTATTGGAATTCTTCCATTAATGCCTTTAGGATAAAGCATATCAACAACAGGCTCTGACACATTTCTCCCAATACCTTCTGATGGCTCTATATGCATTCTGAAACCAGGGGCAGCATTTACTTCCAGCACTGCTCCGCCATTTTCCATGAGAGGTTTTTTAAGATCAGAAGCTATGATATCAATTCCGCAAATATCTAATCCAATGATCTTTGCAATTCGTTCTGCCATAAATATATTTACCGGGTGCACTTCATCCGTAACATCCGCGGAAGTACCTCCGGTTGAAAGATTTGCTGTCGGTTTTAATAATACCAATTCGCCCTTTGGCGGTATACTTTCCAAAGTATAACCTTTATCCTCCAGCATTCTCACAGTAAAATGATCGATCTTAATTTGAGTTAATACTTTTTCATGACCATAACCTCTGCGTGGATCTTTATTTGTTTCCTCTATCAGCCATTGAATGGAATGTTTCCCGTCACCTGTAACCGCAGCAGGGGTACGTAGTGCAGCACAAATAAATTTATAATTGATAACAAGTATACGGAAATCAAAGCCGGATATAAATTGTTCACAGATAACGTAGCGTCCATATTTTCGTGCAACTTCCAATGCTTTTTCTGCCTGCTCCAGCGTAGTAATATTTGTAGTGGCACCTTTGCCATGGTTGCCATTCAAAGGTTTTAGTACAAAAGGAAAACCAACCACTTCCAATGCATCCTGTGCAGTTTCTTCACTATAAATCAGCCGTCCTTTTGGCACCGGAATTTCAGCAGCACTTAGTAAATTTTTTGTTTCTTCTTTATCTCCGGCAATGTCAACACCAATGGAGGATGTAGTACCTGCAATTGTTGCACGGATTCTTTTTTGATGTATCCCATAGCCAAGCTGTACCAGGCTATGCTTATTCAGGCGTATATATGGAATACCCCTTTTTTCAGCTTCTTCAACAATGCTTCCTGTTGATGGACCGAGCCGTGTATTTTCTCTTATTTCTCTTAATCTTTGAATATCTTCTTCAAGATTATAACCTGAATTATCAATTAATGATGTTACTAAATTATATGCTGCTCTTGCTGCATATACTCCTGCCTCTTCTTCCATATAATCGAATATCACAAAATATTCGCCTTCTTTTCCGGTAGTTCGTGTGCGTCCGAATCCCATGTCCATTCCGGCAAGAGTTTGCAGTTCCAGTGCTACATGTTCAATAATATGCCCCATCCATGTGCCTTCTGATACCCGGGAAAGAAAGCCCCCTGCTACGCCTTCACTGCACCTGTGTTCATACAGGCCTGGTAAAAGTTTTTCAAGCTTTTCTTTGAATCCGGGAAGTGTATCAGAAGGTCTTTGCTCCATTTCTTCCAGATCTAATTTCATCTGTATGAGCTTTGGCCTTCTTACACTCCAATAATTTGGCCCTCTTAAAACTTTTATTTCAATTATCCTCATAAATAGAATGTATTGACTTAAATAATTTGGGATAAATTTCAAGATAGCAAAAATAGCTATCATAAAAAATACACAGAGTATTACAATAAGTTTTTATTCAATTGAGTTACATTTGTGTAGCAATTTTTTTTAAACGGCATACCAGGATTAATTATTTAGAAAGGAAAAGATAATGCTGTTTCACGAAAATTAAATTAATGCAGCATCCTCTGGGAAAACTTTTTGCGATAGGTGGCGCAGAAGATAAAGGCGTAGATCTTGAAAAGGGCGAGATTATCCGTAACAATCTTAACTTTTTTGAGTTAGGCATACTTCGCAGAATTGTAGAAGAGACAGGTGGCCCTGATAAAAGAATGGAAGTAATTACTACAGCTTCCATGATACCTTATGAAGTAGGTGAAAATTATCTTAATGCTTTTGGAAAAATAGGGTGTACTAATATAGGAGTTATGCCTATCCGAAACCGGGCAGATGCAATGAACAGTGAATTTATTGAACGTATGCATGCCTGTGATGCCGTGATGTTCAGCGGCGGAAATCAATTGCGTTTATCTGCAACATTTGGAGGTACTGAGCTTTTACAAATTGCGTTGGACAGGTACCATGATGAAGAAAATTTTGTGGTGGCAGGCACCTCTGCAGGAGCTATGGCCATGAGCAATACTATGATTTATGAAGGCAATGCAACACGTGCACATTTAAAAGGAGAGGTAAAAATTACAACAGGCCTTGGCTTTATGGATGATGTGATATTTGACAGCCATTTTGAAAAAAGAGGAAGATTTGGCAGGCTTGTACAGGCGGTTGCATCAAATCCTCAATGTTTGGGTATAGGCCTGGGAGAAGATACGGGTATGCTTATTACAGATGGAAATAAAATGGAAGCTATTGGCAGCGGGCTTGTTATTATTATAGACGGGTATGATATCCGTCATAATAATATTGCTGATATACCGGTGGGCAATCCTATCAGCGTTGAAAATTTAAAAGTTCATTTTTGTGAAAAAGGGAATGGCTATCTTTTAAAAGAAAGAAATTTTTTACCGATTGCTGAAGTAACTACATATATTCAAAATAAGGCAGTGTAATGGAGCAAGTTGCCTCGCAACGCGGAATGATAAGTATTGAAAAGCTGGCAAAGCTAATGGATGCCCAGTTTAAAATACCGGGCACTAATATTCGTTTTGGCCTTGATTCATTAATAGGGTTAATACCCGGCGTTGGCGACCTTTCCACTTTTGCAGTTTCAGGATATATGGTTTGGATAATGGCAAATAATGGTGCAAGTGGATTTTTATTGGCAAGAATGGTATTGAATATTTTAATTGATGCCATAGTGGGGATGATACCATTGTTGGGTGATATTTTTGATATAGCATTTAAAGCCAATATCCGCAATATGAAGTTAATGCAGGAGCATTACCAGGAAGGCCGGCATAAGGGCAGTGCATGGAAAGTGATCATCCCGGTTTTAATAATTTTGTTTGTAATAATTATCGGCATTATATGGCTTACGTATAAATTATTATTGGCTTTGTTTTGATGTTACCATTTCAGCAATACATTTGCAACAGAGGGATGTACTTTTCTTTTTAAAAAGGAAGCGAATTGTTTGTCATCCATTTTTGCTGATGTTGAACGCAGCGCCTTCCATAGTTTTACAAGAACTTTCTTTCCGCCGGCATTATAAATATTTTTTGCTGCTACATGTAACCGGTATTGATACCATCCATAATTTTTCAGATGTTTTTGTCCAGGCTCATTATAGTTAGTTTCTATACCTAGCAGGTATTCGCCTTAAGGTGTCTTCTGCTGCTACTGCAGCTTCAAAAGATTTGATTGCAGTTGCTCCAGTCCTTTTGGCTAGCCAGTTAAAGATGGTATTTTAATGATAAATATTAACACCTAAAACTTGTAAAATGATTTCATTTTGGTCATCAGCCAGTCTTTTTTTCTGCGGGATACCTCTACTTCACTACCATTGGATAAAATCAGGCTTCCGCCTTCACCTCGAACATATTCCTTTATGTGCTGCAGATTTACCAGGAAGGACTTATGTGTTCGGATAAAATTGCAATCGGATAAGAGTTGCTCATATTCGTGAATTTGTTTTGAAGCACAGATTGGCGACCGGTTGGTAAAATAAAAATTTGTGTAGTTAGCGCTTGCTTCACAGTAAATTATATCCGCAATTTCAATCACTTCAAATCCTGTAATGGAAGGAATACAAAGTTTTTTTTGATTTACAGAAGCATGCTGCATGTTATATAGAAATGTTTCCAGCTGGTCTTTCTTTGTCGTTACGTAATCGTTTTCATTTCTGTCTAGCTTTTTTTCAACCCGACTCACCGCCTGTATTAGTAAGTCTTCATCTACAGGCTTTAGAAGATAATCAACAGCGCTAAAATGAAATGCCTGCGTCATATAATCCGAATACGCAGTCACAAAAATGACTTCAAAATTAACTTCCGGCAATTCGGCCAACATGTCCAATCCTGTTTTTCCTGGCATTGCAATGTCCAGAAAAACCAGATCGGGATGCAACTCAAAGATCTCGTTCTTAGCCTCAGTTGCACTGCTGCAGCAACTGATAACTTCCACTGCAGGACAGTGAAACTGAAGTAGCTTTTGCAGGGATTTTAATCCCCTTGGTTCATCATCAACAAGTATGGTTTTAATTATCGGCAAGATGGTTCAATTGAAGTGGTAAATTTAAAATAACTCTTGTGCCTTTTTCGGGAAAGGCTGTACATGACATTTTATCTTCTATTGTAACTGAACTGCGCAAGTCATATTTTTCATTCAATAAATTGATCCGCTGTTTTATATTGAATACTGCTACTGAACTGTGATTGCCGTTCACCATCTTTTTCATCTCAAGAGATTGTTTAATGCCAATGCCATTGTCATCAATAATACATACAAGTTTATCATCTTGTTTTTTGAAATGTATAGCCACTGTAATAGATTTATCCTCTCCATCTAACCCATGCCAGATTGAATTTTCTATAAAAGGTTGAATGAGCATAGGAGGCAGAAGGATTTCATCTTCGTTTAGTTCTTTATCAACATAAATATTAGATACAAATTGATCATTACGGATCTGCTCCATTTCTATGTACCTGTTCAGATAATCTATAGTATTACGTAATGAAATAAAACTCTGCGAAGACTGATCTAGCGTAATGCGAATCAGGTGCGCAAACTTTGTAAGAAAATGCGACGCTTGCTTGTTTTCATCATTCAGTATCATTTCCCTGATACTGTTAAGGCTGTTAGATATGAAATGAGGATTCATCTGCGCATGCAGTGCTTTAAGCTCTGTCTGTGCTAATAGCTTATCAACATTGGCTCTTTCGCGAATAGTTTTGATCCGTGCCCGGTAAAACAGGTAAATAACACTGAGAAGTAAAATGCCCGCGATGACATAAAACCAAACGGTGTTCCAGAAAGGAGGCTTTATTATGAAAGAGAAAGTTTTTAACTTTTCATCACCTGATCTGCCAGTTGCACGTAGGTGCACTTTATATGTGCCAGGTGATAAGCTTGTAAGATTTAAGCTGCGCTGTTTATCAAGGCCTGCCCATTTCTCAGTCTCGTTAATGCGATAATCAAATTTGTAGTCGTTATTCTCGTAATCAATTATAGTGAAGTAAAGAGAATGATTATTTTGGTTGTACAGGAATGAATGATCATCAGCAGGATAATAAATTGATCTGTTGTTATTCGTTCTAAGTTCGGTAAGAAGAATATTGTCAGCGACGGGTGACTTTAATTGTAGTGAGGGGTCAAACCTAAGTATGCTTTCATTAAACAGTAAATACATTCTTCCGCCAATGGCATCATAATACATCTTCCTGTATTTAGGAGCTTCGTCAGGAAAGCCATCGTTATGATCATAAACAAATATTTTTTTTGTTCTTGTGTCAAATCTTATCAAATTACTGGAACTGGAGATCCATAAGATATCATTCAGCACAGGACTCACGCTTTCCAGCACTTCATAGGGCATTCCGTTATGCCGGGCATAAGAATTGAATTGCTTTTCCTGTATCCTATACTCCAGCAAGCCGTTTTCAGCGTTGTGCAACCAGAGGGAGCCATTCTCATCCGCCGTCAATGCAACTATATCATCATTATATTTATTTACACCTCCGTACACCGAGATAAGCGTATCAAAATTCTCATTACGGCTACTCCATCTTGCAAGGGAATGCCCTCCTATCCAAACATCACCGTAGGAATCATATGTGATGCTTTTAACCTGGCTAAACGGAAGTTTTGGGGTGGTGAACTTAGTGAAAAAAGTAAATGTACGTGAGGCTACATGATAACGTGCCACAATGCCATTCAAATACCGCACATCCATGCATAGCCATCTTTGTTCTCAGGGTATAAAGTCATTAAATCATTTACCCGTTGATCATGATGCAATTCCAGTTTTCCATAGCGGTGTGTTTTTATATCAAACCATAAAAATCCTGCAGTAGTTGCGATCCATAAAGTATCCGGATGGTACATCTGTATAGACAGTACCTCATTCCACATATTATTATCGTTGAAGAACTTTATTTCCTTTTCAGCTTTTAATGTGTTAGCATCTGCTATCACAAGACCGCCGGTCCATAAAAAACGGCCGATATAGATTTTATTTTTAACCCGGTAAACAGCACTGTACCTACCACCTATTCCGGTAGAGGGGACCAGAGAATATGATTGCAAAGCCTGCGCACCAGGTTTTTGTTTAAGCAAACCTTTTGAAGTGCCTATCCATAATTTTTCAGCTTTATCCAGGAAAAGACAATTAACTTTTTGGTTCGGCAGGTAAATAATTCCATTCCATTTTATTTCACCTGAATGCCGGTTTATATGAAATTTGTAAAACCCATTTACTGCACCGTTTACAAGTATTGTAGTATCGTTTACCATAAGAAATTTACTTGCCCAATAGAGTGTAGTGTTAACATGCGGAATGTACGTAGCAACTGTCTTTTTCGTAAGGTGATTGTAGTATACCATGTTGCTATGAAAATCAAAAAATAAAAATTCATGTTCCGCTATTTTATAGTCAAGCACATGCCCCCTGGTTTTGTTAGGCGATAAGGGATAAAAAATATGTGGTGCTTTGTCGTCGCTGCTAATTCGGTGGAACCGGTTCTCAGCCTGGTTGTAGTAAGCAAGTCCATTCTCCTCCACAAAAATGAGGTACTCTTTGTTGTTCAGCCGCACTATATTGCGCCCATAGTGCAATCTCTTTTTTCCTACGTCTTCCATCGTGTATTCATCGTGCTGAAGTTTTACAGTACCATCTTTATCAAAAACATGAAAACCAGTTTTTGTAGTTACTGCATATTTCCCATCAGGCAACTTCACAGCATCAAAGGCCAGGTTTAGATGCTTTGCAAATGGGGTACTATCCGGAACAAAATATTTACGCAGTGACAAATTCCGGGTATTGAATGTTTGAAACTCGCCACTAGTAATGATACCCAATTCGTGAGGGCCAAGCCTTTTAATGTTACGGACAATACTAGAAGACAATGGCAGGGACTTAGACCCCTGAAAAAAATTAGAGAAAGAGCTTCCATCGAATCGGTTCAGTCCTTCATCAGTGCCTACCCATATATAACCCCAGTCATCCTGCTGAATACAGGTAATATAATTATTGCTCAAGCCATTTTCAACAGAATAGCGTATAAAGTTTTTTTCATCATACTGCGCTATTGCTGGTTTGGCAAAAAGCCAAAAAGTAGTCGTAAGAATGGAAAACCTGATATAAGAAGATACTTGCAAAGAATAATGATTTCTGCCGAATTAAAAAGATGTTGTTGAATACTGATCAGGTATTTGATACTTATAAGAAATGCTTTCTCTCAATATACGAAATCAAATGGAAAGGTAAACCAAGCAACAGTAAATGAAGCGCCGTAAATACATTCAGAACCACCGTTGGTAAAATGCAAATTTAATATGCAAATAATCAAAATATTTTTATTCCGGAAACCTGCAACTCAAATACTGGTACCTGCTTCCATACGGGCAATATTATTCATTTAAAATTGGTTACCAGGCTACGGGTTCCTATAATTTAGATGCTCGTACGGATTATGAGGTAAAATGTGAGGCTATAAAATAATTCTGAAAAGAATGATTACGACCATGAATAAACAGTTTACAAAAAATAGAACTAAAAAATAAAATCATGAAAAAGAAATCATTTTTCTCAATCCTCCTTCTTATTTCAATTATCGTTTTCAGCGGCTGTAAAAAAGTAGATAACCCTGCACCTCCTGCACCTGGCTTACCCACCTTAACTACCACGGCAGTAACTTCCATAACAGGTACTACTGCACAAAGTGGTGGTAATATTACGGCTGACGGCGGCGATGCGGTAACTGCCCGTGGCGTTTGCTGGAGTACTACAGCAAACCCTACCACTGCGAATAGCAAAACCGCAGATGGCTCCGGCACCGGTGTTTTTAGTAGTTCTGTAAACGGGCTTACCGCAGGTGCTACTTATTATGTACGGGCTTATGCTACCAATAGCGCAGGCACCGCTTATGGTAATGAACTAAGTTTTAACCCTGCACCCTCCGCACCTGTCT
>MWYX01000013.1 GCA_002050465.1 Chitinophagales bacterium 65-1 | reverse complement strand
GCACTTACCTTACCCGAACCAATCCGCAGTTAGTAAGTAAAGTTTCGCCGGTAATTGCTAAAATATTCAGTCCGCTTGTATTGGTGATGCTGGTTATTTATCTAGTAGCAATGGTTTCTTCAGGCAAAAATCCTTATAATGACCGGGAGTTTTTACTGATTTTTAATGCGCTGTTAATTGGCGTTATGGCCATCATTTTCTTTTCCGTGGCAGAAACATCCAGGACAACAAAAAGCCAGACAGAAATCTGGATTCTTTTTCTCTTATCTGTTGTAACCGTCATTGTAAATGGCATTGCGCTTTCTGCCATTTTGTTCCGGATTTCAGAATGGGGAATTACACCCAATAGAGCCGCAGTGCTGGGTGGCAATGGCTTGATATTAATAAATCTGCTCTTAGTAACTGTGCAGCTTTTCAGGGTAGTTTCAAAGAAAGCTAACATTACCGGAGTTGGGAAGGTCATTGCATTTTACCTGCCCATTTACGCTATATGGACAATTATCGTAACATTTATATTTCCGTTAATATTTGGGTTTAAATAAATAATCAGAAATATACAATGACTATTGCCATTTTTATTTATTCTACATAGATCAACACGGCCAATACCCGGTAGAAATTAAACCTATTTTTTTCTTTCAAATTTGATTGATTGATCGTGATTTCAGGTTTTTTATTTTCTGGGTAAGTTATAAAAGCAAAATGAGTCTCATGTGAATGAAACCCTTTTTTTCATAGCAGTGGACCCTGCTGGGATCGAACCAGCGACCCTCTGATTATGAGTCCTATTTATACCCATTTCCAGTATTTAGATGAATGAGTTACTTGTTTATTTAATCACTTGGAGTTCCGTCATTAATTGTTGGCCAGTTATCTGCTCCCCACTTAATTTCATCCATCATTAAATAACGTCCTGCAGCAGGGTCTGAACGGAGCCTTGCATGATAAAATAAAAGGTATGGCGCTATGGGCGAATTGGTTACAATACTTTGGCCTCCCGGTCCGTCAAAGCGGCTATCACTTATAAGAACGGGGGCGCTTTTTTTAATGTATGTACCGCCAATTGTGGCAGAGCGGGCAACACCAACGGCATACTTATCAGTTCCATAATTATTCCCACTATAAAAAAGATAATAATAGCCATTGCGATACATCATTGAAGGAGCTTCAATAACCAAACCTTCCCATGCCTGATCGTTTATTAAAATATTACTTGAAGAACCTACAAGAGATAAGCCATCCTGCGAAATCTCCTGCAGAACAATTTCTGTTTGCTGCGGCGGGGTTAATGCGTTCTTATTTGTTTTCCATAAAATATAATTTTTGCTGTTGATGGAATCACGGAAAAAGGTTGGGTCTATCAGGCTGAAGTTGGGGTTAGAAGCAAGCGGGCTGCCTTTATCAGTAAATGGCCCTGCAGGAGTAGATGCAGTGGCCGCACCTATTTTAAACCAGCCGTCAGCTGCTTTTGTAGCATAATAGCAAACATATTTTCCATTGATGTAGTACACTTCAGGTGCCCAATAACTTCCGCCATTAACCCATGTTGGAAACTGACCTATAGGAAAAACACGAGTACCATTATCTGTCCAGGTAAAAAGATCTGGCGACCACTTTATTGGCATTGCACCGGTACTATTACCTGAAGTAAAATAACAGTAATAATTTCCGTTTGCTAATATAACACCAGGATCGGCACCAAGCGGACCAAGAGGATTGGGATAGTTTATTGTTACCGGTGATGGAACCGGATTGTCAGTTTGTTTTTTGCAAGCTGTTGCAAATAACAAAAAAAACAGTATTATTTGTCCCCTGGTTCTTATGTTCATGAGTTAGTTTTTAAAATGTTGCTAATAATAAACACGGATTTTCAATAAATACATTAATAGTTGTATTTCCTTTTACTGAAATTTCCTGTGAAATAAAGCCGGTATAGCTAAATACTAAAACACCATTATCAGGTACATCATTAAATGTAAACCTGCCACTGGCATCAGTGGTTACTCCCCTTGTTGTTCTTTTAAGAATAATATTCACACTTTGCAAAGGGTTGTTTTGCTGTCAGTTACCTGGCCTGAAACCGTTATCAGCGGCGGCGTTTTTGCATGTAGAACTACAGGAAGATAAAATGCAAAAAGAAAAAGAAAAATAATTTGTTTTAAAATCTGTACAAGAAATGCACGTGATAAACTTTTATTCATAAAGCAAGTTTTGGTTCTAAATAAAATGTATTGTGAGGAAAGTTAGTTTTGATATTGCAAGCACCTGTTTATAAACCCAATCTATTATTCCTGCTGAATATATTTCATTTTTTTTATGCAGAAATTTAAAGCGGGATATAAAAAGGAAGACAAATGCCAAATAAGCTACTACAACGTTTGAAATTAAATTGCCTTGTCTTCTTTAATTTAATAATGCTTAATAGATAAGGTGATACCAAAGACAACAATAAATAAAACAGGTAAAAGAAAACAAACTCTTTTTTCAAATCTGAAAATATGGCTTATGCTTTATTAATTTTCTTTTTAAAAATAGATGTTTTTATCTGATCATTTTTATCTGCCCATCCACCCGCCATCTACAGTTAAAATGGTACCGTGTATATAATCCGCTGCATCAGAACTTAAGAAAACTACCGGTCCTTTAAAGTCTTCAGGTTTGCCCCAGCGATTAGCGGGTATACGATCCAGAATTGAGCGGCTGCGGTTTTCATCTTCGCGTAAAGCTGTTGTATTATCGGTTGAGATATATCCGGGTGCAAGGGCATTTACATTTACACCTTTACCTGCCCATTCATTTGCAAATGCTTTAACCAATGAGCCAATTGCTCCCTTGCTTGCTGCATAACCGGGAACATTAATCCCTCCCTGAAAAGTTAATATAGAAGCTGTGAAAATAATTTTACCGCCACCTCTTGCTATCATTTCTTTTCCTATTTCACGGGTTAAAATAAATGGAGAGGTTTGATTGATTGCAATAACCTCATCCCAATATTCATCTGAATGCTCTGCGGCAGGTTTACGTAAAATAGTTCCTGCATTATTCACTAAAATATCAATTGTTGAAAAATCTTTTTTTACCTGTGTAATAAATGCATATAAATTTTCACGACTGGAAAAATCGCATTGATAAGGATAAAATTTTTTACCCAATGATTCTATAGATCTCTCTACATTGCTGCCGGGTTTTAATGAAGCTGATACTCCAATAATATCAGCGCCTGCCTCTGCTAACCCTTCTGCCATTGCTTTGCCAATGCCGCGGCTACAGCCGGTTACAAGCGCAATTTTTCCTGATAATTTAAATTGATCTAATATACCCATTATTTTTTTAGACTTTATTATTTAGACTTAACAAATGTTACTTCCAATGGATGTTTTAATTTTTCTGCAAAATTATCAAGGTATTGGAACCATTGATTTTCATTGGTTATTTGTCCTGCTTTATTCCAGGCTGCACCGGTATAATATGTGTAGATTATATTTGGTTTTACCACTGCGATTGTAAGCAGATGCTGCCTATCCATTTTCATTTCTTTTACAGAATCAGGCATTATACAGCCAACTGCTGTGATTCCATCATTTCCATGAATAGGTTCCCAATAACCCATTATGCCTTTTTGTTCGGAAAGTAAGATTGCTCCTTTTCCTTTACGTTTAATGATGCCCACGGCCACAGGTAAATTACTTCCTTTAAAATTATATTGAATTTCCATTTTGTTTAACTGAGATCCGGCATCAAGGCTGATTGTTTTAGTAACTGTAACCGGTTGCCCTGCGGCATTCCATTCATCATAATTTAAACGAAAGGTGCTGCGTAAAGGTCCATTGTCAAGAATTTCATACTGATGATAGTTTTTTGAAAACCAAACAGTGTCATTGATATATGGGGCAATATTACCTGCGCCCAATGAAAAACCAACATGATAATAATCCAGGCCGTCACCATGATCAATATGGTATTCTCCACGCTTATATCGTTCATTTAAAATAAGTTTATCTGTTCGTTTTAACCAAACATCCAGTCCATATGCATCTTCTTTTGTTCCTTCCAGGGCTTTTCCATACATACGAAATGCTATCCGATCGTTCTCCCATGCAAAATCATCTTTGCGCTCGGGAACATATCTTGCAAAAGTTTTTGGTGATAAGGTTTTTGGCAATCCGTTAATTACAGCCAATTTTAATTGTGCCTGCGGCTCAATGGCTACCTGCAATAATAAATTTACAGGCTCTTTATTCCCCATAAATTCAAGTTGATAAGCGATCTCATGGTTTGTAATGGTATTTATAATTTTAAATTCTTTTTTACCAAAATCTTTCCATTGCGCTATCAGATCTTTAAAAGGAATACTTACTAACTCTTCACGTTTTAATTGCTGAATATTTTTTATGTTGATGACAAGAAGATATTTCTCATCGCTTAAATTCAATACTATCTTATCTCCTGCATAAGGTATAAACGGATGGGGGAAAATAAACGATACCCAAAAAATTATTTTTAAAATGCTGTTAAAAATCATATCAGTTCTTATCGATAAAAATTATCATTATTATTTAAGATCAGTAATCGCACAATGGTCCATATCAGTATAATCAAGATTTTCTCCTGCCATACCCCATATAAAACAATAATTGGAAGTGCCTGCTCCTGAATGAATTGACCAGTTTGGAGAAATCACTGCCTGCTCATTCTGCACCCAGATATGACGGGTTTCCTGAGGCTCACCCATAAAATGGCAAACCGACTGGCCTTCCGGAATTTCAAAATAAAAATACACTTCCATGCGCCTGTCGTGTACATGGGCAGGCATTGTATTCCAAACACTTCCTGATCTTAATTCCGTCATGCCCATTTGCAACTGGCATGTTGGCAAAATACTGTTTACGATAAGTTTGTTTATTACTCGGTGGTTTGCTGTTGATTCACTTCCCAATTCAACTATTTGCGCTTCAGTTTTTGAAATTGTACGGGAAGGATATGATTGATGTGCAGGTGCAGAATTAAAATAGAATTTAGCTGGATGATTAACATCTATGGAAGAAAAAATAATTTCCTCTGTTCCTCTACCAATATATAAAGCTTCTTTGTATTCTAATTCATATTCTGTTCCATCGGCGCTTATTGTACCTTTGCCGCCAACATTGATGATACCAAGCTCCCGCCTTTCCAAAAAATATCTTGCTTTAAGATTTTCCGGATTTGTTAATTCCAAAGATTTATTAACAGGCATTGCCCCTCCGATTATGAATCTATCGTAATAACTCAGCGTTAATTTTACAACATCTTCTTCAAAAATATTTTCAACTAAAAAATTATTCCGCAGTTGATTTGTATTCATTCTATTCACCTCTTCCGGACCAATCGTATATCTGCTTTCAATATCTTGCTCCATTTTAATTTATTTACTTAAAGCCAAATATTATTTTAAAGTTTAAATTACAAATACCATTTTTTGTATCTTAATAATGCTTCTATAAAATAATAATCTGCATAGGTTAGCGGTACATCTACTTCACTGTTAGCCGGTTTTGAACCCACACTATGCAATAATATAAAACCACCATTGGTTCCGGTTTTCGCCCTGTATACATCTGAAGAAAGTGACAGTAATATTGTTTGTGCAACATCAATGTATTGTTTTCTTTCTTTTTTATCTACATACTGCCCCAACTCTAATAAACCTGAAGCCAATATTGCACCTGCAGATGCATCTCTGTTTGTATTGGGAATACCAGGTGCATCAAAATCCCAGTAAGGAATTTTATCAGCAGGTAAATTGGGATGATTGAGAATAAATTGTGCAATGTTCCTTGCCTGCGTAAGATACTTTCCATCTTTCGTAAAACGATACATCATGGTGTATCCGTATAAACCCCATCCCTGCCCCCTTGCCCATGCTGATGAATCCGCCGCTCCCTGCCTGGTTACTTTTTTTATTACCTGCCCGGTGCTTGTATCGAAATCAATAACATGATATGAGCTATAATCTTGCCTGAAGTGATTTTGCAATGTGGTGTTGGTATGCTTAATGGCAATCTCTTTATATTTTTTATCTCCACCATTATCGCTTACCCAGCACAATAATTCAAGGTTCATCATGTTATCAATAATTACCGGGCATTTATAATTTGAACTTGAATTCCATGATTGAATTGCAGAAATAGAAGGCCGGTAGCGGGTAGATAAAGAAGCTGCTGAAGTATCAATAGTAGTTTTATATTCGGGATTTCCAAATAACCGGTAGGCATTTCCAAAACTGCAATACATCATAAAGCCAAGATCATGATGACCCGTATAATGTTTTTCTTTTTCCAGTATGGCTAATCTGTTTTTTGCTTCTTCAAGAATAACAGGATCTTTAGTGTATTCATATATATATAATAAGGTGCCGGGATAAAAACCGCTGCACTACCATTTTGTATTACTTGTTATTACTTCATTCTTTTTGGCATCATAAGATCGGGGCATTACATTTTTGGGTGTGTTGTGCGCCAACAACTTATATTGTATTGCTGCATGGCGTATGTTGTCATCAATTAATTGTTTCATTTGTTTTTTTGAAACATTCTGTGCCTGTAATAACCCTGGAGCTACAAAAACTGCACAGAAGAGAAACGCTAAAAATTTTCCGGATAGTGTCTTCATAAATTAGAATTAATTATACATGCCTGGCAAAAATATTTTTTTATTAGGGGAAGGATGGTTTTGCATTCCCAGCCGGGTCTGCTATGAAAAAAGTGTAGTACTGTAGCGTGTATATGATAAGACTACATAAAAATAATTTATTTTGTGCAAATACAGCTTTATGGTATTCGAGTAATCCATTGACATCAATGCTTCATTTGAAGATGCTTAATAAAGGAACTGTTATAGTATCAAAGTATGACACTTCACCGGATAGTGTAAAAATGATTGTCAAAACCCTTAGAAGCCCATTGGACGTAAACCATCCCGTAAGTGGTAACAGAGCGTGGGGCATTTTTCCTGACAGGCAGAACGGCGGCTATGTTTTTTATACTACTGGTGTAGATCGTATTAACGGTGTTATAGAAACTGTAGGTAATACATGGGCAGAACGTCTGCCTTTACAGTCGGGGTTTGATAAAGCCGACGCATTATGGAGAAGCTTACAGAAAAAAATGATTGACTTCATAAACGATCCGGCACATGGTGGGTCAGCAACAATATATTCCGGTACGCCAGAAAGCATTTTACGGCCCTATTGGGAGAATTTAAAACTTTATTTTGAAAACACAATAGACTTAACCGAATTAAGAAGGCGATTAGGGTGTTAAACTATCTACAATGGATAATAAAACGGCATTGCGGTATGTGTATTTTTACTTATCGGTAGTTTACTTTTTATCTATCTATTCTTATGTCCTGGATTATATTTTTTATAAAATTGATTACAGCTCATTTAAAGATTATAGGGATTCAGTTGTTTGGTATATAGTTTCTTTCGGCATTGCTCGTGTGCATATTCTTATTCCTATAATCATTTTTTACAATTATGCTATAAACAACTTTTTTCCCGATAATAAATATGTAAGATTATTATGTGGATTATTTATGGGGTTATTAATTGGGTTTTTATTTAGAGAATGTGGAATAGGATTAAGTATATATATAGGTAAATGGTGTTCATTAAAACAAATTTTAGTTTTTATTTTAACAGGAGTATCGGTTGAATTGTTGCGAATCCTGGTAGTTAAACTACGATACAAAGACAAGAAAGTACAGGCAAGTATAGAATAATTTTCCCGCCCTTGGTTGTTGTTCACCCATTGCATGCCGTTGTGTCTTTTCACCAACAACAGAAGCGTAGGCTTTGAGAAAGTTAAGCATTGACTAACTTGTTTCAATTCCATTGCTTTCAGAGTACCATACACCATTTTTACTGCTACCATTCTTGAATGGAAACCTTTACTCAAATATGATAAGTATAGAAACATCATAGTGGAAAGCATGCGGTTTCTTGCGCAACAAAACAGGGTAAAGGGAAAATGTGCAAAGAGACTTTTTGAAATTTACTTCTCAGAAAATAAAATATGATCTGATGGAAAATAAAAAAGAATCGCTGCAGCAGTTTAAGGTTAATGCTAAAGGCAGGCAATGCCAATTTTAGGAAAGAAATTCATTAAGCACTGACTTATGCAATCATAAAACATTTCTGCAGAAGTTGGAGTATATTCATAATAATCCTGTACAGGAAAGATGGAATTTAGCAGACAGTATGGAAGAGTATAAATATTCTTCAGCAAGGTTTTATGAAACAGGCGTGGATGAATGGGGCTTTCTAACATTATGCAGGTTAACTAAATTCGGTTGTTAGTGACAAACAACACCAACAACGGCGTAAAAAAATATACAGGGGAATACATATCTGAAAACCGTGACCTAATCCCCGGAGTCTCGCTGCACATTTAGCTAAGCTATGAAGACCAGGGCTGGCAGAAAAAATTCACTTTCTATATTGTCACTATTCAAAAAAAACCCACGTAAGATTAGAACCTGGCATAAAAATCTTTTCTTGCCGCAACCTAATGCGTTTTTGTAGGTTCAGGTTGCTTATTAAATTACATTTTCCACAATAACGATGGTGGATACTAACAGAAATACTAAGAAAAAAAGAAAAGTAATAATAGTGGTAGATTTAATAAAAGCTGTTAAAGCAAATTCCTAAAGGCCGATGGAAGTGAGTTGTGATTTTCCTTAAAACGTTATGCTTCATAATTACTAAATTACCAAATTTTGGTACCTTTGGCTAAATCTTAAATTATGGGACGAAATACATCAATATCATTAGGCGACCATTTTGAGAGCTTCGTTGACAACAGAGTATCTACGGGAAGATTCAAAAACGCAAGTGAAGTTATTAGAGCAGGGCTTCGCTTATTAGAAGAAGAAGAAAGCAAGATTGTAGCATTAAAAAATGCTTTAGAAGAAGGCATAGAAAGTGGAATAGCTAAAAATTTTAATGCAAAAAAGCACCTTCAAAACTTAAAAGCCGCAAAACGAAAAAATGGCTGATTACATTGTTACCAGTAAAGCGGTTGAAGACTTGTCAAAAATCTGGGAATATTCCTACGAAGTCTGGTCGGAAGCACAAGCAGATAAATATTATCATATGCTTTTTGAATCCTTTCAAGAATTGGCAGAGGGAAAAATCGCTGGAAAAAAATATCCTGAAGTGAGAATAGATATTTTAGGATTTAGATCGGGACAACACATTATCTTTTACAGAAAGCTTAAAGAAAATAGAATTGAAATCACAAGAGTATTACATAATAGAATGGATTTAAAAAACAGAGTACAAGAATAAAATCGAAGGTAAAAGGCGGTCCTATATTTATAGTGACCCAATCTCCGGGGTCTCGCTGCATACTTAGCTAAGCTATGAAGACTTCGGGTGGAACAGAAAGAGATACTAATGGTGTTGCTGAATATGTTATTTATCCTTTTGAACAGGGAGGCAATTGCGAAATGAGCCATCCTTCACCTGTAGAAGTTAAGAGTTGATCTGACAATTGGGATTAAATTTAAGTAACCACACTTAATTATAAACCCCAAAATGTCAGATCATGAACTCAGAAACTAAGTTAATCAAATCCAGAGTAGGTC
>MWYX01000005.1 GCA_002050465.1 Chitinophagales bacterium 65-1 | reverse complement strand
ACATTTTGTAGGTAGCAGAATGAAGCAAGAAAGGTTTTAGCGTTCCATAGGAACGCATGGTGCTATGATTAACACGAAGCGTTCTTATGGAACGAATATGCTTTGCATTATTAACTACCCACGAACTGTTCCTTTGGAACAAATCTGCAATCTTTCCGAACGGTTATGTCTCAAAGATATGTAAGGTATTATATGGCATTATTAAATGATGATAGATATTGTGTAGTTCAAGGTCTACACCCGATTGCAGCGGAAAACCCGCTGAAGACTCCGGAGCCTGGCTTCTGTGTGGCGGAATTGCAGCGAAAAGCGGGACTGATGTTTATAGCAAGCAAATAGCCGGTGTGCAATAAAACAAATTACGCTATGTTTTTCTAAAAAGCCATTTGGTCATTTCTTTAAATGTTACCTTTTTGCCATACAACAAAATTCCGGTCCGGTAAATTTTAGCTGCAAGCATGGTAGTTAAAATAAATCCGGCAATTAATGATGCCATAGAAAGCGCTAACTGCCAAAAAGGAACTCCGGAGGGTATCCTTGCCATCATTACAATAGGTGATGAAAAAGGAATAATACTAGACCAAACGGCAATTGGCGTATCCGGCTTTGCAGCGGCTGATGTCATTATTACAAAAGATAAAATTATAGGCATTGTAATAGGAAGCATTAATGATTGCGCTTCCTGCGGGTCTTCATTAACTACGCTTCCAACAGCTGCAAATAATGCGGCATAAAATAAATACCCACCTATAAAATAAAATAAAAAACAGGGAATGATCAAAGCCCAGTTAGCCTGTAACATGGTATTTTTTGCACTTAATATATTTAAGGCAACTGTATTGTTTGCTGATGAGCCCATAGCATCATTTGCGCTTTGTGCCTGCTGTAATGTATCAGGCGATAAAAATGCCGAAAATGCTGATGACAATACAATTATTAAAACAAACCATATTAATAATTGGGTAAGTCCTACTGCCGCAATACCGATAATTTTTCCTGTCATTAACTGAAAAGGCCTTACAGAACTGATTATTACTTCTGCAATACGATTCATTTTTTCTTCCATTACCCCCCGCATAACAGCAGCACCATAAATAAACAAGGTTATATAAATAAGAATACCACTGCCAAACCCAATTCCATAAGCTAATCCTGAATTAGCCTGTTGAGTGGTATTTCCTTTTTTTACAACCGGGCTGAATTTATAAGTTTCACTTTCATCAAGTTTATTAATGGAATCCAATATTTTTTTATCAATTTTTTTTTCAAGAAAAGCACGATTTTTAATTGCGAAATTAATCTGGTCGGTTATCCTGTCCTCTGTAGTGAAGCCTAAAGGTTTGTCAGAGATAAGCGTTATAGAATCCTGTGCAGAATCAAAATTTAATGGAATATTTAAAACTGCGGAATAGCCTTTTTCTTTAAAATTATTTGAATTAACACCTGCAGGATATTCATATTTTATGACCTTATCACTTTCAAAGCTATTTTTAAAAATCCCATTTTTATCGTTTACTGCAATCGTATACTTATTCTCACCTTTAATTGACAAATAGGTAGAGGCAGCAATAAATCCTATAAAAAATAAAGGCAACAATATCGTTGATAGTATAAATGTCTTGTTCCTGACTCTTGTAAAATATTCCCGCTTAATAATCAGCCAAACCTTGCTCATGCTTTTTAATTCGTTTATATGTTTATCGGTTAAATTGTTTATTGGTTAAGAATTTTTAAAATTTAACCTCTTTACGCATTTGATTTATTTACTTTAGACTTTTTAACAATTAACCAATTAACTTATTTAGCCATTTACACCTTTTGAAACTGTCTTGTTGCTTCAGTATCATTCACCTGTTTAATAAATATGTCATTTAATGAAGGCAAAATCTCATTAAACGAAACAATGCTGGCATTTTGTTTCAAAAAATTATTTAAAACAGATGCCGGCTTATATCCATCTTTAATTTTTACCACCAGCGAATTATTTTCTTCATGAACAACTTCAAACTCAGTACTGCTATATGTTGCAGGTAATTCCTCAAATCCTATTCTGAATAAATTTTCTTTAAAATCCTGCTTAATCTGTTTTACTGTTCCGTCTAAGATTTTTTTTCCCTTATTTACCAATACAATATGATCGCAAATTTCTTCCACCTGCTCCATCCTGTGTGTGCTGAAAATAATTGTGGTACCCTTTTTCGCAAGATTAAAAATTTCATCTTTAATTAAGTTACTGTTTACCGGATCAAGGCCACTAAATGGTTCATCCAGAATTAATAAAGGAGGCTCATGTAATACAGTAATTACAAATTGTAATTTCTGACTCATTCCTTTACTTAGATCTTCAACTTTTTTGTTCCACCAGCTTTGCATTTCAAATTTTACAAACCATTCTTTTATTTTTTTCATAGCTTCCTGCCTGCTTAATCCCTTTAATTGTGCCAGGTACAATGCCTGTTCGCCAATTTTCATTTTTTTATACAAACCTCTTTCCTCGGGCATATAGCCAATCTTATAAATATCTTCAACTGCAATAAATTTTTTTCCCCGGAAATTTATATCGCCACTGTCAGGATAAAAAATTCCTGTTATCATTCTTAATAATGTTGTTTTACCTGCACCATTTGGTCCCAGTAATCCAAAAATACTTCCCTCTTCTATTGTAAAACTTATATCGTCAACAGCTTTTTGGGTAGCATAGTATTTTTTTAAATTATGTAATTCGAGAATATTCATAATTAATTAGCTGATATGATAATGTGCTGATATGCTAAGGTTAAAAAGATTTTAGATCTGCAAATATCAAAGAAAGTCAATAGCAAAGCCATTATAGTTTGATTTATTTTTCAATTGAAATAATTTTTCAATCAGCACATTAGCCAATCAGCACATTAGCTAATTTATGTGCTATTCTTTCTCCATCCATTGCCCCACTTACAATGCCTCCTGCATATCCTGCACCCTCACCACACGGGTATAAATTTTTTATTTGAGGATGATGTAGGGTTTCACTCTCTCTTGGTATACGAACAGGTGATGATGTTCTGCTTTCAGCAGCAACAATCACCGCTTCATTGGTAAGATAACCCTTCATTTTTTTACCAAATGATCTGAAGGCTATCCGTAAGCGATCAGTAATAAAGTCGGGTAAGATATTTTTCATCTCCGCAGAATGTATTCCAGGTAAATAAGAACATTGGGGCAGCGACGATGAGATCTTATTTTCAGTAAAATCAATCAAACGCTGTGCCGGGGCAACAAACTTTCCCCCGCCTGCAGCATAAGCTTTTTGTTCTGTAATTTTTTGAAATTCCATAAGTAATAGCGGAGAATCCTTGTCCAATGTCCATTGCTTACCTTGACTACCGCCATGCAGGTTGCTTATTGTATTAATTACATCCTTCAATTCCACTGGTACCACAATGCCGCTATTTGCGAAAGGATTGTTTCTTTTAGAAGGGCTCCAACCATTAACCACCAGTTCCCCCTTATTGGTTGAAGCAGGGGCAATTATACCGCCGGGACACATACAAAATGAAAATACTCCTTTATTATTTACCTGGTCAACCAATCCATAAGATGCAGGAGGCAAAAATTCATTTCTGATGTTGCAGTGGTATTGGATATTGTCTATTAAATGTTGCGGATGTTCTATGCGAACGCCCATTGCAAAAGGTTTTGCATGTAACAAAATATTTTTACTATGCAATAATGTAAAAATATCTCTTCCTGAATGGCCTGTTGCTAAAATATATGCATCAGCTTCAAAACTATCATCCCCTGTTTTTACTGCTTTTATTTTTTCATTTGCAATAACTATATCAGTAACTTTTTTTTCAAACAGATATTCACCACCACACTCCACAATTTTTTCACGAATGGCCGTTATAATCTGTGGTAATTTATTTGTACCTATATGGGGATGAGCTTCATATAAAATATTTTCGTCAGCTCCAAATTGTACAAAGAGATCTATTATCCTGTTAATATCGCCCCGCTTATTACTTCGGGTATACAATTTTCCATCACTGTAGGTGCCTGCGCCACCTTCTCCAAAGCAATAATTGCTATCAGGATGGATTATACCTTCCTTATTTAATAACGCTAAGTCTCTTCTGCGTGCTCTTACATCTTTACCTCTTTCCAGTATAATGGGCTTAATACCCAGTTCTATTAATTTTAATGCTGCAAATAATCCTGCAGGTCCGGCGCCAATTATAATAACGGTTTTTCTAGCTTTGGAAACATCTGCAAAATGAAACTCCTGAATCTCTCTTTTATAAAAGGGTTCATTTATAAATGCAGTAACGGTAAGATTTATCCAGATAGTTTTTCCTCTTGCATCAATTGAACGCTTTTGAATATGAAATCCCTTTATTTCATTTTGTTTCTTACCGGCAGCATTTGCGAGTCTTTTTTTTATAACAGCTTCATCAGCTGCTTCAGAAGGCAGAAGTTTTAAAGAAATTTTTTGTTGCATGTGTTAAGAATCAGGTGTTTATCCTGAAAATCTTTGTAAGCCCCTTTAGGGGTTTGGGGTTAAAAAGGCAGATCATCTACTGCATTAGAAGGATTGGATGAAAACGTGTCAAGCGGTTCCAGGTGCCCATCTTCGCCCGATGCAGGTGTATTTCCCTGTAGTATTTGTTCAATCCTCCATGCATCCAGATTGGTAATATAATTGATCTTTCCATCCTTTTCCCACTTGCTTCCTTTAATATTAAAGTAAACTTTTACCTCATCGCCGATGTTTAATTTGTCAATTATATTTGTTTTATCCTGTATAGCCTGAAATTTAATATAGTTAGTAATTATTCTTCCATTAATATCATCAGATTTTTCTACAACAAATTCTCTTGTTTTAAAAGTTTCGGTACGCTGTACAGTATTATATTTGGCTATCAGCTTGCCTGTTAATTCGTAGCTCATTATAAAAGTTTATAAAATTAAAGGTATTGTAAAAATTTACAAATTAGAGAATCAGAAACAAGGGTAAAATAAAAAGCTTAAAACAATTTTTTGGCGTAGAAGTTAGACTTTTTTTTACAAAAAAAATAATTATTACTTAAAATTCAATACTGTTATTGTTATTTTAAAAACAAGAGAATAAAAAATTTTTTTTTTAATAAATTATTTTGATATTCGCTGTCCACACAAAAAATTTCTTTTTAAAATATTTTTCGAAAGAATTATTTTTTGGTCTGCGAATCTTACTTTTAAACTCTGGTAAAACGGCTCATGGAGAAAGCTTGCGAAAAGGTTTGGTACAATTGTCTCAATATTATAAAAGATATCGTAGAGTGGCAACATTATAAAACATGGTTCGAACCAATTAAACCGGTTTTTTTAAAAGAGAAAATTTTAACTATACAGGTTCCCAGTCAATTTTTTTATGAGTATATTGAAGAGCATTATGTAAACCTTCTTGCAAAAACTTTAAAAAGAGAGCTGGGAAAAGAGGCAAGACTTGAATACAGGATAATGGTTGATAGCGGTAATGATAATAATAAGCCGTTAACAATGGACGTTCCCGGGCATGGTTATAAATCTTATTCAAACAACGAAATGGACTTCCCATTAGTCATAAATAATCCTGTAAAAAACCCTTTTGTAATTCCGGGCCTTAGAAAAATGCAGATAGACGCACAATTAAATCCTGTGTACGTATTTGAAGCATATATAGAGGGTGATTGTAACCGTGTTGCCCGTCGGGCCGGTAAAACAGTAGCTGAAAAGCCTGGTTCAACTTCTTTTAATCCTTTGGTAATTTATGGCGGTGTCGGGTTAGGTAAAACTCATCTTGCCCAGGCCATTGGAAATGAAGTAAAAAGGCTGCATAATAATAAAGTAGTGTTATATGTAAGCTCTGAAAAATTTATTAACCAGTTTATAGATCACAGCAGAAATAATGCAATCAATGATTTCATACATTTTTATCAGCTGATTGACGTGTTAATTATAGACGATGTTCAGTTTTTCAGCAGGGCGGAAAAATCTCAGGATGCATTTTTTGCAATTTTTAATCATCTGCACCAAAGTGGTAAACAATTGATATTAACCTCAGATAAACCACCAAAAGATCTGGAAGGTGTTCAGGAAAGATTATTAAGCCGTTTTAGATGGGGCTTAAGTGCTGATCTTCAGGTGCCGGATTATGATACAAAAATTGAGATCCTTGAGAAAAAGATGAAAAATGACGGGCTTGAAATGCCAAAGGAAGTGGTAAAATATATTGCTTATAATATTCAAAATAATATACGGGAATTAGAAGGGGCTTTAATTTCGCTGTTGGCTCAGTCTTCTCTTAATAAAAGGGAAATTGATCTGGAATTAGCTAAGAAAGTGCTGAGAAATTTTGTGAAATCTTCATCAAAAGAAATTACGATTGATACTATCCAAAAAATGGTTTGCGATTACTTTGATGTGCCTTATGATAAGTTATTACAAAAAACGCGCAAGCGTGAAATTGTACAGGCACGCCAGATTTCAATGTTTTTGGCAAAAGTGTTCACTAAAAATTCCCTGAAAACTATTGGTGAACATTTTGGCGGACGAGATCATACAACAGTGATTCATAGCTGCCAGACAGTTAAAGATCTTATGGACACAGATACTCTTTTTAAAGAGAGTGTTATTGAACTTCAGCAAAAGGTGCAGTTAGCTGCAATGTAAAGTCTTACCATCCGTTCCTCTCCAGAGTTTTCTTCATTTTTACTTTTTAGTTTTAATTTGATAGTGTATTTTTGCAACCCCTTAAATAACTGTAATAGGGAGAGGTGCCTGAGTGGCCGAAAGGAACGGTTTGCTAAATCGTCGTACGGGTTAAACTGTACCGTGGGTTCGAATCCCACCCTCTCCGCACCCTTTGGAACTAACAGAATCTTTACGGGGCGTAGCGTAGCCCGGTTATCGCGCCACATTTGGGATGTGGAGGTCGCAAGTTCGAATCTTGCCGCCCCGACTTAAAATGAAAAAAACTCTTTAATTAAAGGGTTTTTTCCGTTTTAAATTGAATACCAAGCTTCCTGCAAACTCACTCATGATGTCATCAAAAACAAAAGTTTGAATGATTTTAAAGCTTAATTGATTTGTTAAGAGGCCCTGATAATCTTCCATCTGAGTTTTTATAAATACAGTTTTCAAGAGTGATTATAGTTTCCGGGCCCACTGCGGAGATAATAGCTTTCCAGTTTGGCTTTTTCAAAAACTTTTGCAGATGTAACACTTGTAAAACCATACCCCGAAAAATAAATATTTTACTTTTGTTTCTTTTTTTATACTGCGTTTGGTAAATCTTGCCGCTCTTTCTTCAATACCTACCTGATCCACCCTTGGTGAAAGAGTAAAACCTGCCTGCCGATAGGCAAGGTCAGGAATAGCTATGGTTGTTTCTGCCATATATTAGTGTAAAACACATTTACTACAATTATAATTTAATGAAGATTAAGCACTCACCAATTATTTGCAACCATTCATAAAAAAAATATGCAATTCACTTAACTAATTAATACCTTCAAGCCCATTTTTAAAAAATTATTGATGAAAAAAATAAAATACCTTTTATCGGCTAAACTGGTGTTAGCGATAGCAACTTTCAGTTTTATTAATGCTGCCCAAACACAAACTACTTTTCCTGTTAATGGTATTGCTGAACCTTCTCAAAAAGCATATGCTTTTACTAATGCAACAATTGTAAAGGATGCAAACACTCTTCTGTCAAATGCCACGCTGGTTATTCGTGATAGAAAAATAATTGCTGCAGGCAATAATATTTCTGTTCCCGTGGATGCAGTAACTATCGATTGCAAAGGAAAGTATATCTATCCTTCTTTTATAGATATATACAGTGATTATGGAATACCCGTTCAGCAACGGCCGCAGCAAACATTTAATTTTAATGCTCCTGCACAGCTTACATCTAACATAAAAGGGGCCTATGGTTGGAACCAGACAATCAGGCCTCAGGTAAATGCCGCTGAACTGTTTACTGTTGATGATACAAAAGCTGCACCCCTTAGAGAAGCAGGTTTTGGAACAGTTTTATTACACCAAAAAGATGGAATTGCAAGAGGAACCGGTTTGTTAGCTACGCTGGCTAACCTTACAGATAATTTAGTGGTATTAAAAGATAAGGCATCAGCACATTACTCATTCAGCAGGGGATCTTCATCACAAAGTTATCCTTCATCAATGATGGGCATAATTGCTCTTTTACGCCAGACATATATTGATGCTGACTGGTATAAAAATAAACCTGCCCAGGAAGGAACAAACCTCAGCTTACAGGCATGGAATGAAAACAAAAATTTACCTCAGATATTTGAAGCCAATGATAAATGGAATGACATAAGGGCTGATAGAATTGGTGATGAATTTGGAGTACAATACATTATTAAAGGTGGCGGAAATGAATACCAGCGGGTAAAAGAAATTGCTGGTACAAAAGCTCCTTATATTCTTACATTAAATTTTCCGCAACCCATGGATGTTGATGATCCTAATGATGCCCGATACATAACATTAACGGATATGAAACATTGGGAAATGGCTCCAACAAATCCCGGCGCTTTGGAAAAAGCAAATATTGCGTTTTGCCTTACACCAGCGGAATTGCGTGATCCTAAAATGTTCATGGCAAATCTCCGTAAAGCAATTGAGTATGGATTATCAGTAAATAAAGCGCTTGAAGCATTAACCAAAACCCCGGCTTCTTTATTAAATGTATATAATATAACCGGTAGCCTTGATGCCGGTAAACTCGCAAATTTTCTTATAACATCCGGACCAATCTTTAATGAAAAAACAATCATCATTCAAAACTGGATACAGGGAGAAAAATATACAATAAAAGATGATGCAGTAAATAATATTGCAGGCATTTATAAATTAGAGATCACTTCTGCCGCAGGCAAAATGAATTATACACTGGATGTAAAAAACAGCAATGAAGCAAAGATCTATTACAGGGATACATTAACCACAAAATTCAGTTTTGATGGCAAGATTGTAAAAATTAATTTTTCGCCTGTAGCAGGAGGTATAAGAAGAAAAGCCGCAGTGGATTCTGCTATCCGTATAGATTCTGGAAGAGTAAAGCCGCCTGTTTTGATTGACACTACAAAAAAAGTTCAGGACTCATCTAACATTGCGGATGAGATAAGACCCGGGGATGATAAAAAACCAGTTGATGAATCAAGGTCTATTCAGGTGGGTGGCAGGCCCTTGCCACAGGTTAATATCGGCCCTTCAATTAAGCTTAGCGGCGTTAGTAATGGCCCTGTATGGCAGGGCAATGGGGTTGATACATCCGGCAATATGCTTTGGTGGACTGCCACTTTAATTAAGGCTACAGTTCCCAAAGTTGATTCAGTAAAAAAGAAAGACCCTCCTAAAGTTGGTAAAGTAACTTACCCGTTTAATGGCTATGGATGGGAGGAAATGCCAAAGCAGGAAAATATTCTTATTAAAAATGCTACTGTATGGACGAATGAGAAAGAAAGCAAATTAGAGAATACAGATGTGCTGGTTGTAAATGGAAAAATTTCGCAGATAGGAAAAAATTTATCATCTGCTAATGCAAAATTTATTGATGGAACAGGAAAGCATTTAACACCCGGGATAATTGATGAACACTCACATATTGCTGCTTCATCAATTAATGAAGGAGCACAATCAGTTACTTCTGAGGTTCGTATTGGTGATAATTTAAATCCTGAAGATGTAAATATTTATCGGCAGTTAAGTGGTGGAGTAACTACTTCACACATTTTGCATGGCTCTGCAAATACCATTGGCGGACAAACACAACTTATTAAATTAAGGTATGGCGCCAATGATGCTGACCTCAAATTTGCAGGAGCAGATCCATTTATAAAGTTTGCATTGGGAGAAAACGTAAAGAGAACAACATCGCAAAACAACAACAGGTTTCCTGATACCAGAATGGGTGTTGAAGAAGTTTTGATGGATGCATTTACAAGGGCAAAAGATTATGAAAGAGCTAAAAAAGATGCAACTTTCCGCCGGGATCTTGAATTGGAAGCTTTGGTGGAGATAATGAATAAAAAGCGCTTTATTACTTGCCACTCGTATGTGCAAAGTGAGATAACTGCCATGATGAGAGTTGCAGAAAAATTTGGTTTTACTGTAAATACTTTTACTCATATTTTAGAAGGATACAAAGTTGCAGATAAAATGAAATTACATGGCGCCGCTGCTTCTACCTTTAGTGATTGGTGGAATTATAAACTGGAAGTTGTAGATGCCATTCCACAAAACCCGGCATTGATGCATAGAGTAGGTGTTAATGTAGCCATTAATTCGGATGATGCAGAAATGGCAAGGCGCTTAAACCAGGAAGCCGCTAAAAGTATAAAGTATGCAGGTATCAGCGAAGAAGATGCATTGAAAATGGTAACGCTTAATCCCGCAAAAATGTTGCACATAGATAACAAAGTGGGAAGTATAAAAACGGGTAAAGATGCTGACCTGGTTTTGTGGACAGACAATCCTTTGAGTATTTATGCAAG
>MWYX01000050.1 GCA_002050465.1 Chitinophagales bacterium 65-1 | reverse complement strand
TAGTAATGCCAACAATAATGAGGCAGGGCCTTTTGGAACAGTCACCGATGTCTTTATTACAACAGTAATCAATGCAAAGGATTACCTCAAACAAACACGCAGCGCCCTTGCCTGTTTCTCCCTTATAAAAAGAGATGAAAACAAACAATGGCAGGAACAATGGTATGAAAGATTGGCCACAACCCTTGGAGGAAAAGTATACCTGCGGCTTGTGTTCCCTGTAACAACTGGAAAGGAGACGGATATTTTTAAAGGTTTATGAAAAAATAAATTTCATTGCGATACGCAACAACAACCTGCAAGGAGATAAAATGAAATGCATGTATGAAATATAATAAATTATGAAAAAAAATCAAAATTTGATTAAACTTATTCAAGGAATGATAGTTTTCTTCCTTGCAATAAACGTTACAGCCATGTCGCAAACTACAAAATGCAATCCAAAAGATGAAACTGCGATACGTAAAGTTGTCAATGAATTTAATAGCGCCTGGGCCGAAAAAAATCTTAATAAGTACATGGCTCTATTTGCCGAAGATGCAGATTGGGAAAATGCATTTGGGGGTAGAAGAAATGGACGTAAGGAAATAGAAAAGTTATATGCTAACTTAATCACTCAATTTTCAACAGCAAAGGAAATAACAACTGATATTAAAATTGGTTGCATATCACATAACATTGCTTTAGTAGATATCTATCAGACCATTGAAGGTCAAAAATTACCAAAAACTGGAAGGATTGTTCCCCCTCGCCATATTCGTATGACACAGATTTATAAAAAACTTAATAATAACTGGCAGATAAAAGTGCATCGTGTAGCCGACCTCCGGGAAATGAAGGAAAATAACAATAATATTAAAGCTGATACAACACAAAAAAATTGAAGTTTAAAACTTTAGCCGACATTGCAAACTCATACTCATTTAAATATTCCAAAAGACAGGCGGAAGTAATATGTAAATAATCGAACAACTTCTTAAAACATAAAATGAAACAACTATTTTTTTTAAGCGGATTGCTGCTTGTTGTCTTCTTTTTATTCGTTTCTTTTACTGTATCAGCACAGGCAAAGAAGAGTAAACAAGAGTTGAAAAAAGAAATCTCAGCCACTACCAATTCAAATTCTAAAAATGATTATCTCTACTACGTCCGCAAATTTGCAGACACATTATTAGCATATGGTACAGATAAGTACGGAACCAAACACCTTCCTATGTGGGCAGGCCTCATTGACACAAGAAACTATTCCGTTCCAAAAGGAACAGCAGAAGAAGCAGAGCGTACAAAAGGGGGCGATGGATATTCGGATGTATTTGAACGGCGTTCAGTAGGTGGAGCAAACATCTATCACGATTTTGAAACCATACACGTTTTTGAACTCCTTAGTTTGCTAACAGGTGATAATAAATATGAGAAAGCTGCAAAAGATTATGTTTCTGCTTTTCTCTACAACACACAAAATGAATTCACTGGTTTGCTTGGCTGGGGCGAACACATGTACTATGATTTTTACAAAGACGAGGTTACGGTGGGTGGAATGAACGCCGGAGACTCTGATTATACGCACGAATTTCTTCCAAAAAAACCTATATGGGAAAAGTTGTGGCAGGTAAGCCCTGAACGCACTGCTAGGGCTATTGAGGGTTTGAAATATCATTTTGATGGCCCAAACACGCAAACATTTATTTTTAACCGGCATGCTAACTGGCATAAAATAAGTAAAACTATATTGGGACTTCCCGGGCTTGAACAATACCAATATGATTGGAAGGCTCCCTTTATTGGCCATGCCGGATTATTCTCTTATTCATTCATGTTTCTGCATGCAAAAACAAAAAACCCGCTGTGGTTGAAATGGTCCCGGGGTATTGGTAATCTACACTGGACTTATCGCAATAAAACTACAAACCTTACCTCATGGAATCTCACTTCCTATGGAATACCCGAACCTCAGTTTGGGCAGACCGCTCATTTTGCTTACAGGCTCTACCAGGCATATGAATTAAATCCAACGGAAAAAGAAATGCGAAGCCAGGCCATTACATTATTCAAGGCAGCAGAAAAGTATGCATGGCAGGCAAAAGATAAAATCTATGTAAATGAACTGAACATGGATGGTAGCCTTGTGAAAGGGGATGACCCAAGGTTTAACAGGCCTATATTGTTTCGTGGCGACCAGGTTAAAACATTGCCTGTGAAACCGGTGTTCAGAGCACCTATCGGGCGGATAGCCGCCTACTTTTATAGCCGGGAAAAAGACCAACATTTTCTTTTGATAGCAAGAAGAATGATTGATTTAATGGAACGGGATACGTTGAAGAAAAATTTTAGTGCCCGTGAGGTTGCCGATCGGATCCATTTTCTGATGGATGTTTATGAGATAACCAAAAATCGTAACCTGCTTGATTTGTCAATAAAGTATGCTAACCTTGGCATTGCAGGTCTTTGGAGAAACGGACTCTTTGCCCGCCGTGTTGGTGATCCTTATTATGAAAGTTTGAACGGTGTTGGAAATTTTGTAGCGGGATTGCTAAGAATTCATTTGGCTGAAAAATCACCGGCAGGAGATGGAAAAATTGATTGGAGTTATTGATATTTAAGTTATATCATTTAAAAAAACATGCAAATGAAAAATATAATCAAGTTGCTTTTGGTATTTGGCATAATACTTTTTGCACTTCCTGTAATTGCGCAAAAAACAAAAGCCACCAAACAACCCAACATCGTTTTCATCATTTCCGACGACCATCGTTGGGATGCACTTGGCGCTGCAGGCAATACAAAAATTAAAACGCCTGTGCTTGATAAGCTGGCCCGTGAAGGTGTTTATTTTCGGCAGGCAACTATTCACGTGTCGGTATGTGCACCTAGCCGTGCAACACTTTTAACGGGATTGTCACCACACCAGAATGGATATTATGCAAATAATTTTATTAGTGATGATCTGCAATGGGCTGACCGCTTTACTGTGCCAACCATGCCGGGGCTGCTGCAACAAGCCGGCTATCGAACGGTATTAGTAGGTAAGTGGCATCTTGCAACCGACCCATGGCTTACAGGTTTTTCTGATGTTCGCACCTGGTTGCCTGAAGCAGGTGCAGATTATGTTGATGCCAGGCTTGCCAGGGGCAACTCACGCAAAAAAATGGAAACAAAAGGTTTCATTAATGGAATTTTTGCAGAGGATGCAATTGAGTTTCTTGCTGGTGCAGCAGCAAAAGAAAAACCATTTTTTCTATGGCTGGCCAGCACTATTCCACATGCGCCAACCAAGCCCAACCCATCACTCTTTGAACATATGTATGAAGGAAAAACAGACGCAGATTTGGTTCCGCCGGGCTTTCCATCAAATACAACCGTGCAAATTCCACTTGATGTAAATGCAGATTCTGTCGCACCCAATTTAGCTGACTATTATGCATCTGTTAGCTATCTCGATAATTTGGTTGGCCAGGTGTTGGCAACATTAGACAAACAAGGTTTAGCTGAAAATACGATTATAGTTTTTTTAGGTGATAATGGATTGATGGCCGGCAGCCGTGGTTTAAGGGGTAAGGTTGTGCCCTGGGAAGAATCTGTGCGTGTTCCATTAATTATTTATGCTCCAAAATTTGTTGTTATCAAAGGAAGAACTGATGCACCTGTATCCAGCCTTGATCTTCCCGGCACAATACTTTCAATGGCGGGTGTTTCAATCCCTAAAAATTGGCCTGGTCGTAATCTGCAACCGCTGCTGAAAGGAAGTAAAAAGCATGGGATTGATTACGCCATCAGCGAATGGGCCGATACAGAAAGCCAGTTTCGTAATTATACACACCGGTTGATACGTACACCTCATTATAAACTTATCCGGTGGGACAAGCCAGATAAACCAGATGAATTGTATAATCTGATTGCTGATCCACATGAAAACACGAATATTATTTATAAACCAGCCATGCGTACCGTTCGTAATCAGTTGCTTAGTCAATTAAGTGCCTGGATGAAAAAAACAAATGACCCTGCACTTTTTTGGGCTAAGAAAAACGGAAAAAAAGTAAATAAAGAAGCAGAGGAAAAAGCTGAATTAAAATTACGTGCAGGATTGGATGATAAAACACCTGTGAAGGTTGATCCAAAATTATTTGATGCATATGCAGGTAAGTATGAATTTGTAACCACGGTCATTGTTACCATTTCTAAAGAGGGAGACCGTCTTTTTTTACAGGGAGAGCTGGGAGGAAAATCTGAATTGATCCCGAAATCGAAAAATGAATTTTTACACAAAAATCATCTTATGCGGTTCACTTTTGTAAAGAATGCCGCAGGACAAGTAACACACTTCATACGTCGCCAAAGCCTGTCTGCAGATGTGCTTACAATTGATATGAAGGCAAGGAAAATAGAGTAAAGGTTAGCTCCAATGTATTCACACATGGGAATAAAGACTTCTTTACCTTTGGTGTTCATCCCTGTTGTAAAACAGTAAACACTTCAATGCATGAGTCAGCAACCCTTTAAAAAATTTGTAGTAAAAAAAAATAATGCTGCGATAAAAGAAAAATTCAAGCAGGAAAAAAAACAAGCTAAAAAAGAAAGGGCGGAAGGGATTAATAAAAGATTTGAAGAAAAAAGAGCTTTAAAAAGACAAGGCTATTCGCCTTCCGCACAAATTCCACAACAGCAGAAACCTGATAAAAGACAAAAATATCCACAGAAAGGAATAGGCAATAAACAACAGGCAACAAGTAACAAACAACAGTCCCCATCACCTACACAACATGGTACATCAAACATCGTACATCAAGCATTTTCTGAAATGCCTTTGAATAAATTTATTGCGCATTGCGGCGTAGGTTCACGAAGAGATGCCGTGCCATTAATTAAAGAAGGAAAGATAACAGTGAATGGTACTATAGTTACAGAGCCGGGGTTTAAAGTAACGGATAAAGATGTGATTATGTTTAACGGCAAAAAATTATTTGTTACAAAGAACATGGTATATATTCTTTTAAATAAACCTAAAGATTATATAACCACAACTGATGATCCGCAAGGCCGAAAAACAGTTCTTCAACTAATAAAGCATGCTACTACCGAAAGAGTTTACCCCATCGGCAGGTTGGATAGAAACACTTCAGGCGTTTTACTTTTTACAAATGATGGCGAACTAACACAACAGCTAACCCATCCCAGCTATAATATAAAAAAAGTGTATGAGGTAAAATTAGATAAGCCGGTTACAAAGGCACACTTTGATAAAATAGTAAGCGGTATTACCCTTGAGGATGGCGAGATACATGCTGATGCCCTGGCTTATGCTGATTCCAATGATAGAGCAATTATAGGAATAGAGATACACAGCGGACGAAACCGTATCGTACGACGCATTTTTGAACATTTTGGGTATGACGTAAAAGCACTGGACAGGGTTATGTATGCAAGCCTTACCAAAAAAAATGTAGAAAGAGGAAAGTGGCGTTACCTGAGTGAGAAAGAGATCAGGCAGCTTAAATACACAGCCCCATCCCGTCCTTCCCCCAAGGGGAAGGAGAAAGAAATGAGCAATCCTCAATAATGAATAGCACTTCGTTAAATAGTTTACATCTCAATCGCCCCTTTAGGGGGGCAGGGGGTATCATATTTGAAAATGAAAACTTTGTTGCAGTTAATAAGCCCTCAGGATTATTAACCATTCCTGACAGGCATGATGATACAATTAACTCTTTGTATAAAACTTTACAAGAGCAGTATGGCAAAATATTTATTGTTCACCGGTTAGACAGGGAAACAAGCGGATTAATATTATTTGCCAAAGATGAAGCAACGCATAAATTTCTTTCCCAACTGTTTGAGCAGAGAAAAATAGAAAAATATTATAGGGGGGTAATACAGGGAACACTTCAAAATAAAAAAGGAATAATTGAAGAACCTATTATGGAACATCCTGCCGGCAAAGGCATGATTGTGCATGCTAAAGGAAAATCCTCATTAACTGAATATGAAATATTGGAAGAATATGGAATTTATTCTTTAGTTCAATTTCAGATACATACGGGGAGAACCCACCAGATACGTGTTCATATGAAGCATCTTGGTCACCCGATTGTATGCGATGAATTATATGGGGATCCAACACCGGTTTTATTATCTTCTTTTAAAAAAAAATTCAAGCTTAGCAAACATGATGAGGAAGAAAGACCTATGATAAACAGGCTGGCACTCCATTCTTATAAATTAAAATTTAAAGACAGGGTTAATAAAGAGTTTGATCTTACAGCAGAAATGCCCAAAGATATGAGAGCGCTTTTGCAGCAATTAAGAAAGAGCAGAAACTAATGAATATTAAATCCCGGGCAAATCATCGAATTGATCTTCTCCATTTCCTCCCCCATCGGGGGAGATAGAGGGGGCCTTAATCAATATTCGGTTGTGGGGTATAACGCAAATATGGCTTAATAACCTTTATCCCTTTTTCAAATTTCTTCATTGCATCTTCTGTGCTAACAGCCGGAACAACAATTACATCTTCTCCATGTTTCCAATCAGCAGGCGTTGCAACACTGTATTTTGCTGTAAGTTGTAAAGAATCTATCACCCGTAAAACTTCATGAAAATTTCTTCCTGTTGATGCTGGATAAGTAAGCGTTAATTTTATTTTTTTATCAGGGCCAATTATAAATAATGAGCGCACTGTAAAAGTTTCAGAAGCATTTGGATGGATCATTCCATAAAGGTTGGCTACAGTTCTGTCTTCATCAGCGATGATTGGGAAATCAACTGTGCAGTTTTGTGTTTCATTAATATCATTCCTCCAGCCTAAATGCTTATCAATCGGATCAACACTAACTGCAAGCACTTTCACGTTTCTTTTTGCAAACTCTTCTTTGAGCAATGCTGTTTTGCCTAATTCTGTAGTACAAACAGGGGTGTAATCTGCAGGGTGCGAAAATAAAACTCCCCAGCTATCGCCTAAGTATTCATAAAAATCTATTTCCCCTTCGGTGGTATTAGCTTTAAAATTGGGAGCAATATCTCCTAAACGTAAACTCATAAAATGTACTTTTTGTATAAGAATAGCAGCGAAGATATTAATATCCTATTAAATTGATAGATTATTATGTTATAAATTTGTTTAATAGAACAGCTTATCTCATAATAGTTTTACAGCACGATGCTTTCCAAAAAGACCCAATATGCATTCAGGGCATTAACTGATCTTGCCGAAAATTATGGCAAAGGCCCCATACTAATCTGTGATATTGCCAACCGCAAAAATATTCCGTTGAAGTTTTTAGAAAATATTTTGAATGAACTTAAAAAGGCTGATTTTTTAGAAAGTAAAAAGGGAAAAGGGGGCGGATATATTTTAAAACATTCTCCTAAAAAAATAAATCTTGCGGCTGTTATAAGGATAATTAATGGCCCTATTGCTTTACTACCTTGTGTAAGCCTGAATTTTTATAGAAGGTGTGAAGATTGCAACGAAGAAAATTGCGGATTGCGAAGGGTGATGGCGCTCACAAGAGACGCTACTTTAAAGATATTGGAAAAGAAAACGCTGGCAGATATCCTTAGCGGGCAGCGGTTGGTTATTTAAATTTTCCCGCAGCTCTTAATACACTGCTTTTCCCAAAACGATTTTTTACATCATCAATCGCTTTATATAAGTCTGTTTTTTTCTCTTTATCACTAAACAAATTTGTCTGCACAGCATTATTGGTCAGTTCGCTTAAACGTACGCCCAGCAAGCGGACAGGTGTACCTTTTTTATATAATTTATGAAAGAGGTCTTTTACTACCGGTATCATTTCATCTTCTGCAGCTGTATAGGGAATTGTTGTTTGCCGTGAAGTTGTTTGGAAATCAGGATAGCGGATCTTCACTGCTATGCAGCCTGCAACTTTTCCCTCCTGCCTTAGTTCATAGGCAATTCGTTCTGTCATTCTTACCACTTCACTCATTAAAAATTTCATATCAAGAACGTTCTCATCAAAAGTATTTTCTGTTGAAATTGATTTTGCTTCATGATAGGGAACTACTTTAGATGTATGTATTCCCTGCGCCTTATTCCACAAGTCAATGCCCCATTTGCCTAACTTTTTCTCCAACTCATCAGGAGTATTTTTATGAATATCAGCAATGATGTTTATTCCCATATGTTTTAAAACCTGTTCCGTTTGTTCACCCACACCGGGAATTTTATTTACATCAAGAGGAGCTAAAAATTCTTTTTCTTTTCCGAAAGGAACCTGTAAAAAACCGTTTGGTTTTGCTTCGTTGGTAGCCATTTTAGCCACCATTTTATTATTGGCTAATCCAAAGGAGATGGGCAAGCCTGTATCATTAATTATTAGCTGCCGCAGATCGATAGTCCATTGCAGTGCGTCAAAATATTTATCCATTCCGGTAAGGTCCAAATAAAATTCATCTACTGAAGCTTTTTCAAACAGCGGTGCCCTGGAAGCAATAATTTCTGTAACCCATCTGGAATACCGGCTATACTCTGCGTAATTTCCTTTTACAAAAATTGCCTGCGGGCAAAGCCTCTTTGCCTGGGAAGATGGCATCGCAGAATGCACACCAAATTTCCTTGCTTCATAGCTGCAGGCGGCTACCACGCCACGTTCAGCGCCACCAACAATTACAGGCTTGCCTTTTAAGGATAGGTTATTTAATATTTCGACTGAAACAAAAAATGAATCCAAATCAAAATGGGCATTGATATGTTGGACGGAGGAGGGCATGAGCAAAATTATGGAGAGTAATGTATATTTAGTTGAGCTAATAGTATAGGCTATGTATAAAACACTTTTTTATCTTTTACTTATTTCATTGATAGGTTGTGCAAAAGGGCAATTTAATTTAAAACAAGATTACAAGTTTATTGGAATAGATGGAGAGGTAAGAAAACTTCATAAAAGGAATGATACGATTTACCTTTACAAATGTTTTATTGATAGACCATGTATTGAAAATTCCCGCGAACATTACAAAATTGTTTCCTCAATAACGGATAACGAAATTACTGTCTTCAAATTAGAGAAATTAGATTCGTTACAGATGACAAATGATCCATATCCTGAAACTAGGTACTCTTTGCTCATACTTAAAAATATATCTAATAAAGAATTAGGTGTTCTGCAACAGAATTTTGGATTAACCAAGAATCAGATTGATACTTTACATATAGTAGATGCTAAATTATTCAAGGACAAATTTTTCTTCACCTTTTTTAGTGACGTTTACTACAATGAGCTTTTTGCTTTGAAAAAAATAATAACTAAAACTGATGCTGAAGAAGTTGTTGAAGAAATAAAAAATCCAAAATACAAACACCTGATTGATACTTATACTAAAACAAAAGTTTATGATATGTATGCTTCTGGCATAACTGCAGAATTGTTAAATAAAGCGTGTATTGAAAAGGGATTTAGCCCAATTGGTGCTGGGATAATGATAAATAAATTAATGAAAGATGAAAAAAGATGAATTACCTGTAAATCTCCAGCAAACCATCCGGCAACATTACAAAAACCTTCCTGTTCTTTTTATCGATCTTATCTAAAAATTCTTCATGGATAGGTATCAATGCTTCTTTGCCATTCAATAATATTTTACATAATACCTGGTGAGGCTGTTCAATAATTTCCAATATTTCTCCAAGGTCTTCTTCTTCATTTATCATGGTAAAACCTAATAAAGAAATAGGAGCAGATTTATCAGCAAACTTTTTAAACTCATTTTCCAGTAGCCATATTTCTTTTTGTATAAGTTTATGGGCGGCTTCTTTACTGTCTATTCCTTCAAACTTTACATATGTTTCTGTATCACTTTTTATTTTTGCTGATTCAATAAAGTAGGGGATAAAACTGTCTCTTTTTTCCTCTATAAACAGAGTTTCCAAGCCTTTGAGAGAAGATTTTTTACCAAGACTGTGCTGTAAGATTATTTCTCCTTTGAGAGCGTAAGTGGCTACAAGCTTGCCTATTTTAAAATAATTATCCATAATATGTCTCGCTAAGGCGCAGAGTAAATATAAGGCGCTAAGTATATTAAAGTTTCTTGCGGCTTTGCTTCTTTAGCGCCTTTGCGTGAAATTAAATAAAAAAAGTCCCGATAAAAACCGGGACCTTAAGTAAATATTTATTGTGATTATTCTTGGGTTTTGGGCTCAGCTTCAACACCTGCTTCAGTATCCTGGGACACAGTTTCGGAAACCTGAGTAACTTCTTCAGTTTTTTTAGGAGCTTCTTTTCTTACATAAGACTGGTTACCTTTGGGTCTGGCTTTTTTATGACTATCCTGGCGCTTGGCAAATTCCTGCTCATGCTCTCCGCTCCACTTTGTGAATTTTTCCATAGCTGTTGCTTCATCAAATAAACCAAGGCTTACTCCACGCAATAAATGCTTAAGAAACAACACTCCTTTAAAGCTTAATATTCGGCGTACCGTATCAGTTGGTTGGGCACCTTTGTGCAGCCAATCCAATGCTTTTTGCCGGTCAATTTGTATAGAAGCAGGAACAGTTAAAGGGTTATAAGAGCCTAATTTCTGAATGAATTTACCATCTCTCGGACTGCGTCCGTCTGCAACTACAATAAAGTAAAATGGTCTCTTCTTTGAGCCATGCCGTTGCAATCTCATTTTTACAGCCATAAAAAATAGAAATTTTTTTTGGGTTGTTAGTTAATAGTGTTTTCTTAAAGGACAGCGAAGATAAGGTTTGGAATATAAAAATCCAAATGAAATAATAATTATCTTTTTGCCAAACCTGCCAGCTTTCCCATAGGCATTTTATTCATCATCTTCATCATATCCTTCATCTGTTCAAATTGCTTTATAAACGCATTCAGTTCGGCAATGTCTTTACCACTTCCTTTGGCAATCCGATGCTTTCTGCTTGGGTTTATTATATCAGGATTTCTCCGCTCTTCCAGCGTCATGGAATTTATCATTGCTTCTATTCCTTTAAAAGAGTCGTCATTAACATCTACATCTTTTATTTGCTTGCCTACGCCGGGTATCATTCCCATCAGATCTTTGAGGTTACCCATTTTTTTAATTTGCTGTAACTGGGTTTTAAAGTCCTCAAAATCAAACTGGTTTTTACGGATCCTTTTCTCCAGTTTCTTTGCCTGCTCTTCATCAAATTGATCCTGCGCCTTTTCCACCAGACTAACAATATCTCCCATACCTAATATCCGCTGCGCCATACGCTCAGGATAAAAAATATCCAGGGTATCCATTTTTTCGCCACTGCTGGTAAACTTTATGGGCTTAGTAACTGTGTATTTAATAGAGATTGCCGCACCGCCCCTTGTATCTCCGTCAAGCTTGGTTAACACCACCCCCGTAAAATCCAATCTCTTATTAAATTCCGCTGCCGTATTCACCGCATCCTGACCCGTCATACTATCAACCACAAATAAAATTTCCTGGGGGTTAACAGATGCTTTAATATTGGCAACCTCCGTCATCATCACTTCATCAACCGCTAAACGGCCGGCGGTATCTATAATTACTACATTTTTATTTTTAGACTTTGCCTCTTTAATAGCATTTTGTACAATTGATACTGCATCTTTATTTTCAGGCTCACTGTATACATCTACATTAACCTGTTCTCCCAGAATCTTTAATTGATCTATAGCTGCAGGCCGGTAAATATCTGCAGCCACCAGCAACGGCGATTTTCCTTTTCTGGTTTTTAAATAATTAGCCAACTTACCACTGAAAGTTGTTTTACCACTTCCCTGCAATCCTGCTATTAAAATGATGGTGGGGTTACCTTTCAGGTCGAGATCACTTTCTGTGCCCCCCATCAATTCCGCAAGCTCATCCTTTACAATTTTCACCATCAATTGCCCAGGGCTAATAGCATTGATAACCTTTTCGCCTGTAGCTTTTTCTTTAACGGAATCTGTAAATTCTTTAGCGATTTTATAGTTTACATCCGCATCAACAAGTGCACGGCGAATTTCTTTTAAAGTAGAGGCGATATTTAATTCAGTTATTCTTCCCTGACCTTTTAGATTTTTAAAGGCGGAATCTAATTTATCACTTAATGATTCGAACATCTATATGATTTGAAATGGTAAAAATAAAAAAGTGAATATAAACTATTGTCATATTCACTAATATCTATACGAAATTAAGGAATTCTATACTTTGTTCCCCTTCGGGGTTAGGGGCTTTATCCCATATATGCTCTCAGCATATCACATCTTGTGGCTGATCTTAACTTTATTAAAGCTTTATCTTTTATCTGTCTTACCCTTTCCCTGGTTAAGTGAAAATGAGTACCAATATCTTCCAGGCTCATGGGATGATCTATGCCAATTCCAAAAAAATACCGGATAACATCTTTTTGCCTTTCGGTTAAAGCGCTTAAAGAACGGTCAATTTCTGTTTTCAGGGATTCTTTAAATTCTATTTTAAGATCGCTGCTATCAGCATTTGGATTGCGCATAATATCAATAAGGGTACTGTCTTCACCCGCACTCATAGGAGAATCCATACTTACATGGCGTGTAGCCATGTTTAATGTAGCTGCCACCTCTTCAGCATCCATATCTAAGTGAAAAGCCAGCTCTTCCGGTGTTGGCTCTCTTTCAAATTCCTGCTCCAACTGCGAATACGCCCTGCTAATGCGGTTGGTTAAGCCTACTTTATTTAAAGGCAGGCGTACAATTCTTGCCTGTTCTGCAAGTGCCTGTAAAATACTTTGGCGTATCCACCAAACTCCGTACGAAATAAATTTAAATCCACGTGTTTCATCAAAGCGTTGTGCTGCCTTTATTAAACCCAGGTTCCCTTCATTAATAAGATCGGGTAATGTAAGACCCTGGTTTTGATATTGTTTTGCAACTGAAACTACAAAACGTAGGTTGGCTTTAGTTAATCTGTCCAAAGCTTTTTGATCACCCTGTTTTATAAGAACCGCAAGTTTTACTTCTTCCTCTGGCGTAATCAGGTCAACCTTACCTATTTCCTGCAGGTATTTTTCCAAACTCTGGCTTTCACGATTAGTGATAGATTTTGAGATCTTGAGCTGGCGCATACTCATAGGGTCGGATTGTATTTCGTAAAGTGTTTGTAGGGGTTAAAAATTTGTTAATTCTGCATCTAACGTAAATTATAATATTTATAGTATATAAAGAAATTTTTATTTGTGTATTTACTCGGCTACGCAGTAATTTATTATTAATACTTAAATAAAATTTTGTTTAGTTGATTTATTTTCTATTATTGCACCTATACAATACGAATTTATCAAGATGAGTAAGAAAGTTAAGTACACATTAGAATACCCGGTAAGATGTTCCCCAGTAATTTTATATGATTTTTTATCCAGTCAAACCGGGTTACAGGAATGGTTTGCTGATAAAGTAGAAGAGCGTGACGGGCTATTTAGTTTTTCGTGGGATGGATCAGAAGAAGAAGAAGCAGAAGTAATGGAAAGTGAAGAAAATAAATTTATTCGATACCATTGGATAAAATCTCCAAAAGATGAATTTTTTGAATTTAAAATAGATAAATCAGAAGTTACAGGCCAAACAATTCTTACTATCACTGATTTTGCCGAAAAGAAAGAAATTAAAGATCAGAGCCAGCTTTGGGAAACTCAGGTAAAAGACCTTTTTTACCGGTTGGGTAACTGATATCAAGCAACTGCATAATTTCCCTGAAAGTATTTATTATAAATTTATTTGCGTTTGCCCATTCAGATAGCGGTAGCTTTTTTGAAACCTTAAAAAAATCTTTTTCATTTATTGTTTCAAAGTCTTTCAATGTAATGGATGAGCTAGGTATGTAATTATCTTCTTTAAAATGGTGCTGCCATTCGTTCTCATTTACACAAATAAAAAAATTATTTTTTTGTAACTGCAAAAGAAGGTTAGGAAAATTGTGAATGAAGTTTTGTTTATAAATGCCTGATAAATGTAATGTAACACTGAAAAAATTTCCCCACCAGAACATAGTTCTTACAGCAAAGATTCTGTCCTTCCAAAAGAAAGCCGGATAATCCAGGATAACATAAGGAAACAACTGGTAATTCTCTCCCTGGGAAATCTTTCCTGTTTTATGCTTAATATTTTCTGGGAATAAAAAATTATATGAAGAACTTATTTCATCCTTCAGTATTATGCTAATATCACCAAACATTTCATATACTTTTTTGGTAATAATCCGCTTCGTTACTAGCCACTCTGTATTTTGCACCAGTTCCAATTCCTGTGGTGAAAGCTGTATTTTTGCTGAAGTTTCCATTCTAATGTTGCTCCTTTTATAAAGTTAAACATAGTTCTTCTGTGATTAAAAAATTAGATAAACTGATTCTTAAAGCTTTTGTAGGGCCGTTTATCGTTACATTTTTTATTACACTGTTTGTTTTAATAATGCAGATATTATGGAAGTATATTGATGATCTGGTTGGCAAGGGCCTGGATATAATTACATTTACAAAATTTATTATTTATGCCAGTACCACATTAATAACGCTGGCATTGCCTATTGCAATTTTGCTTTCATCGATAATGACTTTTGGGAAGCTTGGAGAAAGTTTTGAATTGGTCGCCATTAAATCTTCCGGAATCTCCCTGTTAAGATTTATGCGCCCTCTTTTTTTTGTAGCACTTATATTATGTTTTATCACCTTTCTGTTTGCTAATTACGTAATTCCTGTTGCTAATTTAAAATTTGCAACAATTTATAATGATATCCTTCGCAAAAGCCCTGCTTTCAATTTAAAAGATGGAGTATTTTATAATGGTTTTAAAGGGTATTCAATAAAAGTGGCAAAAAAAGAAAAGGACAAAACAAGTTTGAAAGGGATTTTAATCTATGAACAGTCAAATGGTCCTCAGGATAATACTGTAATTTCTGAAAAAGGGGCAATGAATATGAGCCCTGATAAAAAATTCCTGGAATTTAAATTACAAAACGGCTATCGGTATGAAGAAAAAGGCAATTATAATGGCGCGAATAATGAATTTGTAAGATTGAGCTTTAAGGAATATAATAAACTTTTTGACCTTAGCCAGCTTGATATACAATTTACGCCGGATAGCTTGTATAGGAATAATTTTAAAATGCAAACACTGAGGCAGCTTGATAATGTACTTGACTCTATAAATAAGAAAAAAGAGTCTTTTGGAAAAAGAACAGATACAGAGCTAAGCCCTTTTTTTAAATTTTCTAACGATAAAATGGCAACACAACAAAATTCTGCATTATCAGATAAGGATAAAGTAAAAACTTTATCAGATAAGGATAAAGTAAAAACCTCAACAGATAACATTACAATAAAAACTTTTGATGACATTATACCGGATACCTTAGAAAAAGATGTAAATCAAACTGCATTATATGCAGTAAGCAGTTCAAGAAATTTACTTCAAATTACCGGCGCAGAATACCTAACAAATGTGCGCAATGTGCGTACCATATTAATAGAATGGCACAGAAAATTCTCTTTATCTGTTGCCTGCCTGGTTCTTCTTTTTATCGGAGCACCATTAGGCTCTATTATCAGAAAAGGAGGGTTAGGCATGCCAATTCTTGTAGGGCTTACATTCTTCACTATCTTTCATTTACTAAGTACATTTGGTGAAAAATTGGTAAAGCAGCAAAACTTAACGCCGATGATGGGGATGTGGCTCCCCATTATTGTGTTATTCCCTGTGGGTGTTTTTCTTACCTGGAAAGCAACAAGGGATTCCCAGATCTTTAATAAAGAAGCTTATTTTATGTTTCTTAAACGGGTATCAGGTATATTTATCCGTAAGGATTCTTCTGTACACAAAAACTCCTTTGGAGTAAGAAAATAGAAATCATTATCTTAAATAAACTATTTTTTATGTCACAAAAAACTGATAGACGCAATTTTTTAAAGAATTCGGTAAAGGGAACAGTAGCTGTAAGTATTGGCAGCAGTGCCGTAGGTTCTTTATTACAATCCTGTTCAACTGCAAAAACAATTATTGCATCTCCCTTTAAAACAGGATTTGATCAAAAACCATTGCCCTATAAATATGATGCATTGGAAAATGTAATTGATGCAGCAACTATGGAGATCCATTATTCAAAGCATGCGGCAACCTATTCAAAAAATTTAAAAGAAGCCGTACAGGCAGAGGGAATTGACGCCGCAAGATCAGTAGAGGATATTCTTGCAAATATTTCAAAGTATTCTGCAAAGGTGCGAAACAATGGTGGAGGACATTATAACCATGAAATGTTTTGGCAAAATATGCGGCCTAAGCTGGCAGATAATAAACCAGGTAAACAATTAATGGAAGCAATTGAAAAGAACTTTACTTCATTTGCCAACTTTAAAACTCAATTTAGTGAGGCAGGTAAAAATCGCTTCGGTAGCGGCTGGACATGGTTGTATGCTGATAAAAATAATAAGCTTCAGATTGGCTCTACTCCCAACCAGGATAATCCACTGATGAACTTAAGTGATGTAAAAGGCTTCCCTTTACTCGGCCTGGATGTTTGGGAACATGCTTATTATTTAAAATATCAAAATAAAAGAGCAGATTATATTGATAACTGGTGGAATGTAGTGAACTGGGATTTTGTGTGGCAGCGATATGCTGTTTATTTTAATGTACCGGTGTAATTGTCGGAACCAGGATTTATGGGATTAGTGGATTAATGGGATAAAAAAATGCAGATATTCTTTATCCCAATCTTCCCATAACTCCCCATAATCACAGTTCAGACAAAATAGACTCAGCCTTTGATCAGAGGCATCTTTATAAACGATACAACTAAAACAAAGGCTGATGTACCTGCCTGTTGCCAGACAAGTTGAAAAGCAATCTGAGGCAAATTTAATAACAAAATAATTATATCCAAAAATATTTTAATCTTTACTGTTAATGTTCAATATTGAAGTTAATGGGCTGCATATTTTAGTTTCTTAAACTATATTCGCTTCTTACTTTTAAAATTTTTTTTTGCTATGCAAACATGGAAAGATTACCAGGAAAAAAATAAAGATAGATTTTTAGAAGAATTATTAGAACTGCTGCGTATTCCTTCGATAAGTGCTAAAACTGAAAATAAACAAGATCTTATAAAATGCGCCGAAGCAGTTAAACAACGATTGCTTGATGCAGGCGCTGATAAGGTTGAGCTTTATTCAACTGATGGACATCCGGTTGTTGTTGGTGAGAAAATGATTGATTCTTCTAAGCCAACTGTATTGGTATATGGGCATTATGATGTACAGCCTCCGGAACCGTTGGAACTTTGGCACAGCGGGCCTTTTGAGCCTGTAATAAAAGATGGAAAAATTTTTGCAAGAGGTTCCTGTGATGATAAAGGACAGTTTTATATGCACATAAAAGCATTTGAAACAATGATGCAGACCAACACTATGCAAACCAATGTAAAATTTATTATTGAGGGTGAAGAAGAAGTAGGCTCACCCAATCTTGGAAAATTTGTTGCCAATAATAAAGATCTGCTTAAAGCTGATGTAATATTGATTAGTGATACAGCAATGATAAGCCTGGAAAACCCCAGCATAGACATCGGTGTACGGGGCCTGAGTTATATTGAAGTAGAAGTTACCGGGCCTAACCGGGATTTGCATAGTGGGGTTTACGGCGGCGCAGTTGCGAATCCCATTACTATTTTAGCAAAGATGATAGCAGCCTGTCATGATGAGAATAATCATGTAACTATACCCGGTTTTTATGATGATGTTGCCATAGCAACTGATGAAGAAAGAAAGCTAATGTCTGCCGCACCTTATGATGAAGAGGAATATAAAAAAGATCTCGGCGTAAAAGAATTATGGGGAGAGAAAGGATTTACAACCAATGAAAGAACAGGTATTCGTCCTACGATTGAATTAAATGGAATTTGGGGTGGGTACCAGGGAGAAGGCGCAAAAACGGTTTTGCCCTCCAAGGCAACTGCAAAAATTTCTGCAAGGCTGATTCCCAACCAATCATCAAAAAAAATAACAGAGATTTTATTGAACTATTTTAGAAGCATTGCTCCTGTCGGTGTTACCGTAAATGCATTTGAACATCATGGTGGCGAACCTTATATGACACCGATTGACAGCAAAGCTTACCAGGCAGCTGCAAAAGCAATGGAAACAACTTTTGGTAAAAAACCAATACCTGTTCGTGGCGGCGGTAGCATACCCATCTGCGCTTTATTTGAAAAAGAATTAGGTATTAAAGTAGTTTTTCTTGGCTTTGGTTTGGATAGTGATAACCTGCATAGCCCCAACGAAAAATTTGATCTTGCTAATTTTTATAAGGGTATAGAAACGATACCTTATTTCCATAAATATTTTGCAGAGATGAAGTGAAGTTTGATCTATAGACATACTATCAGCAATACAATTAAATCTTTAAATGAAAAAGATCAGGCTAACTCTCTTAATCAGTTTTTTTCTTCTGACGAGCAATTTTTCTTTTGCGCAACATTCATTTGAAACAATAATTAGAGGTCTTGAAAATGCAGAACGTGAAGCAATTTTAAGGGGAGATACTGCCAGCCTTTACCAATTAATGTCTCATAAAATTGTTATCCAAAATCCTGAAAACACTATAGTTGGCTTCAGGCAAGTTATTGATAGAATCAGAGCAGGAAAGATCAATTACGCATCTTTTGAAAGACATATTGAAAAAGTATCTTTTTTTAAAAATACTGCAGTAGTGATGGGAAAAGAGATCTTAGTACCTCAGGGATCAACACAAAATGCCGAAAAAACAATTACCAGAAGGTTTACCAACATATGGATGAAAGAAAAGGGTACGTGGAAATTAACAGCAAGACAGGCTACAATTATTTCAATTAACTGATCTCACTTCCGGTGCATCGTCATTATTTATTAACCGAAAGTTATCTATAGTCATAAACATTCCCTATATTTATTTTCCTATTTTTCATTTAAAAATATATTATGCTAAAAGAATTATTTGATCTCGTAAAAGGACATGCCAATGAAACGGTTATCAATAACCCCGATGTGCCCAATGAAAAAAATGAGGAAGTAGTGGCAGAAGCCACCAACACCGTTGCATCAGGGCTCCGTAATGTGGTAGCAGGCGGCGGAGTACAAAGCCTTCTCAATTTATTTGGTAGTGGTGGAAGTAATAAAAAAGGATTACTGAGCAACCCTATCGTATCTATGATGATGGGCCACTTTGCCGGCAAGCTTATGAATAAATTCGGGCTGAATAACAACCAGGCAAATCAATTATCAGGTAACCTTATACCCGATGTGCTGGGAAGCCTGATAAACAAAACAAATGATCCAAACGACTCAGGTTTTAGTCTTGAAAAATTATTAGGTTCTATTACAGGCAATAAAAACGCAGCTACTCAAAGTACAGCAGGTGGAGGCATAAGCGATCTGCTAAAACAATTTGGCGGAGGCGGGCAGGCAAGTGGTGGAGGGATAATGGATATTATAAAAGGGCTTGCAGGCGGGGCACAGCAGCAACAGCAAAAAAACGGTAACCTGCTTGACCTCATAAAAGGATTTGCAAAATAATTTTATTTCTAAAATTATTAAAAGCTGCTTAAAAATTTGAGCAGCTTTTTTAATATTGATAAACCCGGTTCAAATATTCAAATTATCCAATTTGAAATTGCAGCATTTTTCTGCAAAAGGATTAAGAACATAAGCTGTATAACAAATAATCCTTTCAGTTAAATCCATTATTTTTGCAGCCCTTAAAAGCCCATGTGGTGAAATTGGTAGACACGTCAGACTTAGGATCTGATGCCGCAAGGTGTGGGGGTTCGAGTCCCTCCATGGGCACTTCATCAAAAGTCATAGGTCCATGGTCAATGGTCATTATGTTTCATCCCCATTGACTTAATGACGATTGACTAATGACATAAAAGTAATAAATTATGGCAGAAGTTATAAGAGAAAACATTGGTTTATTGCATGATAAATTAACGGTTAAACTGAGCAAAGAGGATTATTATCCTTCTTTTGAAAAATCGATTAAAGAGTACAGTAAGAAGGCAAATATTCCGGGGTTTAGAAAAGGAATGGTTCCTGCAGGCATGGTTAAAAAAATGTATGGATCTTCCGTATTTTATGATGCAGTAATTAAGGAAGTAGAAAAAGAAATACAAAAATATCTTGCTACTGAAAAACCAGATTTTTTTGCACAGCCTTTGCCAATAAGCAGCGATCTCCGGAATCTTGATATGAATAATCCAGCTGATTATGAATTTCCATTTGAGATCGGTTTAAAACCACAGGTTGATGTTGATCTTTCAAAAGCTAAACTTAATTGTAATAAAGTGAAGGTTACCGATGGAATGATCAATGAAGAAATTGAAAGGCTGCAAAACCGTCATGGTAAAATGCTGGAGCCGGAAACTGTTACTGCCGAAGACAATGTGCTTAATGTAAATTTTGTTGAAGTTGATGCGGAAGGAAGTCCGGTACAGGGCGGAGTTTCAAAAGATAATTCTTTATTGGTTAAATATTTTACTCCCGCTTTTCGTGAGCAGTTAATGGGTAAAAAGAAAGACGATAATATTATTCTGCAATTAAATAATGCCTTTGAGGAAAAGGAAAGAGAATGGATTATCGGTGATTTAGGATTGAATAAAGATGATATGTCCCCAGGCGATAAGTATTTTAAAATGACTATCACCAAAGTAGCCCTTGTTGAAAAAAGAGAATTAAATGAAGAATTCTTTAATGAGGTGTTACCTGGTAAAGAAATAAAAACTGAAGAAGGGTTTCGTAATGAATTAAGAGAGGAAATTCAAAAACATTGGGATGCACAAAGCCGTGTGCAATTGCACGACCAGATATATCATTTTCTTTTAGATACTCCAATTCAGTTTCCTGATGATTTTTTAAAAAAATGGCTCCAAAAAAGTGGTGAAAAAGAAAAATCTATCGAAGAAGTGGAAGCAGAATTTCCATCTTTTACAAATCAATTAAAATGGACATTGATAAGTGATAAATTTATCAGGGAATATAATTTAGAAGTAAGCGAGGAGGAATTGAGAGAAAATATGAGGAAAGAAATTCTTCAATACTTTGGGCAGATGAAAATGGATGGTGACACCAGCTGGATAGAAAGTTACGTTGACAGGATGATGAAAGATGAAAAACAGGTGGACGCCAGTTACAGAAGGCTTATCACAGATAAATTATTTACATGGGCAGAAGGCCAGGTAAAACCCGAAGAAAAAGAAGTTACTGCCGAAGAACTTACGGCTATGCAACACAATCACCATCATTAATTAGTTGTCAGTAGTTAGTTGTCAGTTGTCAGGAGTAATAAGTCATTAAGTCATTAAATCATTAGTTGTAATTTCATTTACCTCTTTATGTGAGAGGGGTATAATATTTGGGAACTTTCATCGATATATTTCTTCTACAAAACATTTAATATGAATCACGGCAAAGAGTTTGAAAAATTCGCTGTAAAACATCAGGGTATAAGCAGCCATACCTTACATGATTATGTGCAGCATAATGTAACTAATCTTACGCCCAATATTATTGAGGAAAGGCCTATGAATATTGCGGTAATGGATGTTTACAGTCGGTTAATGATGGACCGGATAATATTTTTAGGATACCCAGTAAGTGATGAGGTTGCCAATATTATAACAGCACAGCTTTTATTTTTAGAAAGTACTGATCGTACAAGAGATATTCAACTCTACATAAATTCTCCGGGCGGCGCTGTATATGCAGGTTTGGGTTTGTATGATACCATGCAGTTTGTTAGTCCGGATATTGCTACTATTTGTACGGGCATGGCAGCGAGTATGTCAGCTGTTTTAATGGCGGCAGGCGCACCGGGAAAACGTACAGCATTAAAACATTCAAGGATAATGATGCATCAGCCAAGTGCAGGAGCAATGGGGCAGGCCAGCGATGTAGAAATAACGGTGAACGAAATAAGAAAAATAAAACATGAATTATATGAAGTGCTTTCTTACCATACAGGGCAACCTGTAGATAAAATAGCCAAAGACAGCAATCGTGATTACTGGATGACTGCTCCTGAAGCCAAAGACTATGGTTTGGTGGATGAAGTTTTATTGATCAATTCAAAAAAAGACAAAAAGTTAAAGCCTTAATTATGAATTTTTATAACAGACAGTATATAGGGATGGAAGAAGAAGATGAGAAAGAGCCAAAAGAAAATTCTGAAAATCCTATGGAAAAAATAATGGGGGGAATGATGTTCGATAAAAAATTTATTGAACAGAGAAAGATATTTTTATGGGGAGCAGTTGATGATAAGACCGCAAAAGATATTACCAATCGTCTTTTATATATGGAAGCTATCGATCCCGGCAAGGAGATCACTTTTTATATTAATTCTCCGGGTGGTGTAGTTACCAGCGGTATGGTAATTTATGATACCATGAAAATGATCACTTCTCCTGTAAGTACTGTATGCATGGGCATGGCAGCCAGTATGGGAAGTATTTTATTAAGCGGGGGCACTAAAGGTAAAAGATTTATTTTTCCTCATGGTGAGGTGATGATACACCAGCCAAGCGGCGGGGGGCAAGGAACCAGTGCCGACCTTGAAATTATGGCGATACAAATTCTAAAAGCAAAACAATTAGGTGCAAGAATATTAGCGGAGAATTGTGGTCAAACCTATGAAAAAGTAATGGAAAATTTTGACCGTGATTACTGGATGGATGCAAAAGAGAGTATCACTTATGGTATTGTAGATGGTATAATGGAAAAATTTTAAAGCAACAATCACTTCAATAATATTGTCTTTTTAACACCGATGTTCGCATCAGTGAATTATCTTTGTATACTATTAACCCAATATTAATAAATGGCCAAGCAACAAACTTTACACTGTTCATTTTGTGGCAGAAACCGTGACGAGGTAAAAATTCTTATCGCAGGACAGGAAGGTCATATTTGTGAAAATTGTGTTGAACATGCACAGGAGATTATTGGTCAGGAAATGATTAATCAGCCTGATAAATCTGCAGCTCCATCTAACTATAAACTTTCAGTAAAGAAACCCATGGAATTAAAAAAATTCCTTGATGAATATGTAATTGGTCAAGACGATGCAAAAAAGGTTTTGGCAGTTGCAGTTTACAACCACTACAAACGTATGAATCAAAAGGTTGATAATGATGTAGAGATTGAAAAGAGCAATATTGTAATGGTAGGTGAAACAGGTACGGGTAAAACATTATTGGCCAAAACAATTGCCAGGGTCCTGAATGTTCCATTCGCTATTGTTGATGCTACTGTTTTTACAGAAGCAGGATATGTTGGTGAGGATGTTGAAAGTATTCTTAGCCGTTTATTACAGGTATGTAATTATGATGTTACTGCTGCTGAAAAAGGAATTGTTTATATTGATGAAATAGATAAAATTGCACGCAAAAGTGATAATCCAAGCATTACCAGAGATGTTAGCGGAGAGGGTGTGCAGCAGGGTTTACTTAAATTGTTGGAAGGTACAGATGTATTGGTGCCACCACAAGGCGGAAGAAAACATCCCGAACAAAAACTCATAAAATTAAATACGAGTAATATTTTATTTATTTGCGGCGGTGCTTTCGACGGAGTTGACAGATTAATTGGCCGCAGGATAAATACCAATGCAATCGGGTTTAATGTAAATAAGGACCAGCAGGAATACCAGCGTAAAAATTTATTGCAATTTGTAAATGCACAGGACCTCAAAGCATTTGGTTTAATACCCGAGTTATTGGGAAGGTTGCCGGTTGTAACCTATTTAAACCCGCTTGATGCTTCAACACTTCGCAGTATATTAACCCAGCCACGGAATGCACTTATCAAGCAATATGTAAAGTTATTTCAGATAGAGGGCATCGAACTTGTAATTGATAACGAGGTGTATGATTTTATGGTTACAAAAGCAATGGAATATAAATTAGGTGCCCGCGGCTTGCGAAGTATATGCGAAAGTATTCTTACCGATGCCATGTATGAGCTTCCGTCTCAAAAAGTAAAAAGCTTTAATCTAACCATAGAGTATGCTCAGCGCAAATTCAATATTAGTAAACTAAGTATTTTAAAAGTAGCATAAAATTTTTGGGACTAGCTTTTGCACTACTATTAAACATCGTTGTGTCACTCACTTCAACTGAATACCTATATTCAGCTTTTCATGCAGAATATTGATACCACTAATTCCAGTATCTTATAATTGCGCCTTAATTGTTAGTTCATTTACGTAGAATGTTTCTTTTTCCACTATTTTCAAACAATGCTGAAATATAAACTGCATTTACTTTTTTTCATTTTATTTTTACCTGTACTAACTCGCAACCCGTAACTTATAACCCCCAACTATGGTAGATGTTATTCTCGGCTTACAATTTGGCGATGAGGGAAAAGGAAAAATAGTAGATTATTTTGCCAAGAACTATGAGGTTATTGCCCGTTTTCAGGGCGGGCCGAATGCCGGTCATACCTTATACGTTGATGGAAAAAAAATTGTTCTCCACCAAATCCCTTCAGGTATTTTTCATTTAAATAAAATTAATCTCATTGGTAACGGTGTTGTACTGGATCCCATGATTTTAAAAAAAGAATGTGAATCAGTGGCTGCAATGGGAATTGATTATAGAAAAAATCTTTTTATCAGTCAGCGGGCACACCTGATTTTACCAACTCACCGTGCAATTGATAAAGCAAGCGAAGCATCTAAAGGAAATGATAAGATTGGTTCTACCTTAAAAGGGATTAGCCCGGCCTATATGGATAAAACAGGTCGAAATGGGTTACGGGTTGGTGATATACTGGATAAAAGTTTTACTACCCAATACATTAGGTTAAGGTTAAAGCACCAAAAATTGTTGGAAAATTTTTCATTTAATGAAGATATCTCCGCATGGGAAGAAGAATTTTTTGAAGGTCTTGAATTTTTAAAGAGCCTTCAGATAGTAAATGGAGAATATTTTATAAACGATAAAATTCAGCAGGGTAAAAAAGTGTTAGCCGAAGGCGCCCAGGGAAGTATGCTGGATGTGGATTTCGGAACATTCCCATTTGTTACTTCTTCAAATACTATTTCTGCCGGGGTCTGTTCGGGGCTGGGAATTGCGCCGCAAAAAATAAAGGAAATACTGGGTGTTACAAAGGCATATTGTACACGGGTGGGTAGTGGCCCTTTCCCAACTGAATTAAATGATGAAACCGGAGAGCTTTTAAGAAAAACGGGTAACGAATTTGGAAGTACTACCGGCCGTCCCCGCCGTTGCGGATGGATTGACCTGGTGGCTTTAAAATTTGCCTGTATGATAAATGGAGTAACTCAGTTAATTATGACAAAGGCAGATGTTCTTGACGCTTTGGATACATTACAAGTTTGTAATTCGTATAAAATTGATAATAAAGAAATTAATGAAATACCTTTCCAGATGTCGGGTATGGATATTACCCCTGTATATCAAACCTTTGAGGGATGGAATAAAGATACAACCTCAGTAAAAAGTTTTGAGAAATTACCCTCTAAAATGCGATTGTATATAAATTACCTCAATGAAACTTTAAAGATTCCCGTAAAATTTATTTCAAATGGTCCGGGTAGCGATCAGCTTATTGTGGCATCATGATTGCGACAAACAACAAAATAGTTTAGCCGCAAAAATTTCCAAAATATTTTTTGGCTAATTAAAAAACTCGCAGAAATTTACATTATTAATCTCATTATATATGAAATCAAAATTTGATAAGGAGAAAGGTGCCCCGATTAAAAAATCTTCTTCTGGTGATAATAATACTACCTCAAAAAAGGCGTCTTCAAAAGATGATCTAAACGATGATGAGGATACCGATAATTATGACATTGAGGAGAAACCTGCAAAAAGAGGAAGCACATCGGCCAAAAAGGGAAAAGCTAATGATGATGACCTAGACGAAGAGGTGGAAGACGATTGGGAAAAGACAGATGATGACTTCGATCCTGATTTTGAAGAATTTGACATTCCTAAATCAAAAATAAAAACAGGCCCTTCAATAAAAGGTAAAGGAGATGATGATATCGATCTTGATGATGACTTTAAAACACTTGACCTGTTTAATGAGGGAAGAGAAATAGATGATGATGAGGAAGATTATTAAAGGCTATATTATTTTGTATTAATAAAACAATGGTGAATAGAAAGTTTACATCTTACACCATTAACAATTTTCCGGAAGTTAAAACTAAAATGTTGAGTTGGATAAAACAATTCAACATTTTTTGCTTATTGGATAATCACCAATATAATTTTTCTGAACCCGAGTTTGAATGTTTATTGGCAGCAGGCGCTGAGAAAGTCTTGCCTTTCCGGCCTGGGAATAATTTTGATTCGCTGCAGCGTTTTATAAAAGAAGAACAGGATTGGATATTTGGGCATCTCAGCTATGATCTTAAAAATGAGGTAGAGGATTTATCTTCTCATAATTTTGATGGTATTCAGTTTCCGGACATGTTTTTTTTTGTACCTGAAATAGTATTGATCTTAAAAAAAAATAGTTTAGAAATAGGCATAATTAAAAGTGATCCTGATGATATATTTAAAAAAATTCTTTCTGAATCCCCAGAAGAACAGGTTTCAAAAAAAAGCTTACCCCAAACAAATAGCAGGTTTTCAAAGCAGGAATATTTACAAACAGTTAAGCAAATTCAGCGGCATATTATTCGTGGAGATTGCTATGAGATAAATTTCTGCCAGGAGTTTTATGCTGAAAATTGCAATATAGATCCTCACGATGTATACTTAAAGCTCGGTCATCTTTCTCCAAATCCCTTTGCTGCATTTTATAGGTGTAACGACAAATTTCTTTTGTGTTCCAGTCCTGAAAGATATTTAAGGAAAGTTGGCAATAAAATATTTTCGCAGCCTATAAAAGGAACCTCCAAAAGAAACTTAAGTAATCTAAAAGAAGATAAAAGCAATAAAGAAAAATTACTGAATAGCAAAAAAGAAACATCCGAAAACGTAATGGTGGTAGATCTTGTTCGGAATGATCTAAGTAAAGTATGTATAGAAGGATCAGTAAAAGTAGAAGAACTTTTTGGACTTTATACATTTCCCCAGGTTCATCAAATGATTTCAACTGTAAGCGGTATAATTGACAAAACTGCAGGTATTTCCGATATTTTAAAAGCAACATTTCCGATGGGTTCCATGACGGGGGTTCCGAAGAAAAGTGTTATGAATTTGATTGAAAAATATGAAAAAACAAAGCGTGGATTATTTTCCGGTACAATCGGTTACATAACACCCGAAGGAGATTTTGATTTTAATGTAGTAATTAGGAGTATACTTTATAACTCAACCAATAAATATATCAGTATATCAGCCGGCTCAGCAATTACCTTTTATAGTGATGCAGAAAATGAATATGAAGAATGCCTGATGAAGATTGAAGCGATGAAAAAAGTGCTCAGTGATTAATTTTTTTTCTTGATTTTTTTAGTTCCAGGGTAAGCCATTTTATTATCTACATTAACAGTATTCAACAAAACATGAACACACTCACTTAGAATAGAATATTTATTGGTTACAAAAACATTCATTTTCTCGGGGGGTAATCTAAGATCAAATGTTTCACCTGATGACATTGCCATATCAAAGCCGGGATTTAAACGATTAAATTCCGTTATATCCATGGAAAGGTTTTTAGCAATAATTACAGAATTATACTTTCCGGATAATTTTAATACTTCATTAGTACCGGTAAAATCTTCTGCAGCTGCTGGTTTAATTTTATTACCTGTATTTAATCCTGAATAATCCATATTCGATAGATTATTACCTGCTTCCATAATATAATGAGTGGCAATAAATTTCTTTACATGGTTTTTTGATTCAGTGGGCAGATAATTCTGCAAAGCCCAAAAATTTCTTGATCCACTTTTTCTCATAGCTGTATGAACTCTGCCCGGTCCACCATTATAAGCAGCTATAACAAGTAACCAATCTTTCAGATCTTTGTATAAGGATAGTAAATATCTGGCAGCCGCATGTGTGCTTTTATAATAGTCTGTTCTATCGTCAACAAAACTATTTACCCGTAAACCATACCCTTCGGCTGTATAGCTCATAAACTGCCAGGGCCCACGGGCACCCACCCAGGAAGTAGCAGTAGCTTTTAAATTGCTTTCAATAACAGCGAGATATTTTAATTCCTTAGGTAATCCATATTGAGCCAGGATATTATCAATGAAATTAAATTTTAGTACTGATGTACTTTTTAATTTTTGAAGATAACTGCCATGGGCCTGTAAGTAATCGTTCATATAACCTTCAGCATGAGGATTTACCTGGGATGAATATGGCATCGACGGGTTGTAAGAATAATTTTTAAAAAGATTTTTAAAGCCATATTTTGTTCCCTGGCTCAGGTATTCGATCTTTTCTTTTTTGGGAAGTTCACGTGATTTTAATACTTCATCTATAGCCCGATCAGTCTCCAGAGATTTTACTATTGTATCTACAGAACTTACTTGTAAAGAATTATTATATGCAAAGCTTTTTGCTACAGAATTATAGTTTATTACAATTAGACAGAAGAATATGAATAGAATATTTCTCATTGTTTATAATCCTTCAAAAGCATCTCAGAGATGTGTAGCAAAGTTACCTCATTGTATTTATCTGACATAATCTGCACTCCAAAAGGCATGTTATTAATGTGTTTAAATAACGGTAAAGAAATAGCGGCAATACCTGTAAGATTAGCAAATACAGTATAGATATCAGCCAAATACATTGCTACAGGATCTGTTTCCATTTGGCCAATACTGAAGGCAGTGCAGGGTGTAGTGGGTAAGATAACAGCATCATATTGTTTAAATATCTTTTCCGTTTCTTCAACCAACAATCTTCTAACTTGTTGAGCCTTACTAAAGTAAGCATCATAATATCCGGAACTTAATACAAAAGTGCCTAACATAATTCTTCTTTTTACTTCCTTTCCAAATCCCATTGTTCGGGTTTTGGTATACATTTCTGTGATATTTGTAACGGATGTATCCTTAATTCCATACCTAACCCCATCGTATCGGGATAAATTACTAGAGGCCTCGGCTGTGGCCAGAACATAATAGGCAGGCACTATATAATCTAATAACTCAAAATCAATTCCCTCCACTACATGACCCTCTTTTTTAAGTTTTTGAATGAGGTTTTCTATTCTATTTTTTATTTCAGGATCCAGAGAGGAGTGGTTTAAGGCGTTTTTTAAATAGACAAACCTATATAGAGAGTTATTATTTAAAGCAGTAATTTTTTCTAATTTATTATTAGAAGCCGTACTATCATAATCATCCCCACCTGAAATAACCTCTAATACCAGACCCACATCTTCTATATTATTTCCAAAAATCCCTATCTGGTCAAAAGAAGAGGCATAAGCAATCAATCCATGCCTTGATATTCTGCCATAAGTTGGTTTTAAACCAATAATTCCGCAAAAATCTCCCGGCTGCCTTACTGACCCTCCCGTATCACTTCCCAAACTTATCATACACATACCAGCCTGTACGGCTACTGCCGAACCTCCTGAAGATCCTCCCGGAACTTTTGTTTCATCTAATGCATTTAAAACATTCCCATAAGCAGAATTTTCATTGGTACTGCCCATCGCAAATTCATCACAATTACAGTTACCAATAATGATAGCGTCTTCTGCCAGTAATTTTTCAACTACGGTAGAATTATAAACAGAAGTAAAACCAATTAAAATATTTGAGGCTGCACTTATCTTGTGATCTTTATAACAGATAACATCTTTAAGCGCTACAACAACTCCATAAAGTTTTCCTAATGGATTGCCGTTTATTCGTTTTGTATCTAACTCCTTTGCCCGTTTTATACTTTCTTCTTCGTATACTTCAATAAAAGCATTAAGGGGTTTATAAGATTCAATTTTTTCAAGAAAAGACTTAACTATATTCTCGCAACCGTTTTTATGGTTGAAAATATCATATTGATATTGTTGTATAGTTTTGGTTACTAACAATTAAAGGGAAATAATTTATAAAAAAACGGCTGAAGCGCAGGAAATCCATTAAGGGATATCGAACACTTCAGCCGTTCTAATAGAATAAAATTTATTTAGGCAATTCAGTTTGCATATGCGCTGCCTGTGTCTGCCGCAATCTTTCCTGTGCCTGCTTTACTTCAAGTTCGGCTTCCTTTTCTTTTTTATCTTTTTCGCTCATGCCTGCTTCAATCTCATTTTTCACATTGGTCTTGGCATCATTGAATTCACGAACCCCACGTCCAATACCTCTCATCAGGTCAGGAATTTTTCTTCCACCAAAAAATAATAAGACAACCAAAAGTATTAATATCCACTCCGATCCGCCTGGCATGGAAAGAAGGAAAAATGTGTTTAAAAATGCTACTAACATAATATTAAAATTAGGAGTTCAAAGATACATTATTTAAATAACCTAATTGAAATTACTAAAAAATAACAACTGTTTAATTATTTACGAAATAAATTAAAATGAAGATGTACAAATTTATTTAATGTATGTTCTTTGGCACTTTTGTTTCCCATTGGCAGCTTCATAGGTTGTAAGTCCGCGGGAACAACCTGATGTGAATAGCATGAACAGCAAAGCAATAACTACTGTCTTTTTCATTTTTTATTATTCTGGGTAAATAGATCTTGTGAATTAACCCTCATTCAATATTAAATAAAAAACCGAAGGCTTCATGGCCTTCGGCTAAACATTATAATTTTATTAAGACTATTATTTCATTCTTTTTTCCTTGATACGGGCACTCTTTCCGCTTCTTTCCCTAAGGAAATACAGTTTTGTACGGCGAACTCTTCCAACTTTATGTAATTGAATACTGTCAATGTTGGGTGAGAATAGGGGGAATAAACGTTCAACACCAATACCATCGCTAATTTTACGTACAGTAAATGTTGCTGTACCACCTTCGCCCTGCCGCTTGATAACATCACCTTTAAAGCTTTGGATACGCTCTTTAGTGCCTTCCTGAATTTTATAGTTAACAGTTATGTTATCCCCGGCTTTAAATTTGGGTAATTCTTTTTTTGCAGTTAATTGCTCGTGAACAAAAGCTACAGCATCCATGACTTTAATTTTAAGAGCGCAAAGGTAAGGAAAGTTTAAAAGGTTTCAAAGGATTAAAGAGTTCAAAAGTTTAAAAGGTTCAAGGGTTCAAAAGTTTAAAGAACTTATTGAACCTGTGGAACTTCTTAACGTCTGAAACATTTACCTCGCAATGTTCACCGCTCTTTTTTCCCTAATAACCGTAACCTTTATCTGTCCGGGATAGGTCATTTCGGTTTGAATTTTCTGGGCAATCTCAAAACTCAGTTTATCACTGTCAATATCTGATACTTTATCAGCTTCAACAATAACCCGTAATTCACGTCCGGCCTGGATTGCATATGCTTTCTCAACCCCTGGATAACCGAGAGCAGTATTTTCCAAATCTTTTATACGTTGCAGGTATTGCTGCATAATTTCCCGGCGGGCTCCCGGTCTGGCACCGCTCATAGAGTCACATGCCTGAACAATAGGAGAGATGACATATTGCATTTCCACTTCATCATGATGGGCGCCAATAGCGTTACAAACCGCAGGATTTTCACCATATTTTTCTGCCAGCTTCATTCCAAGCAAAGCATGGCTTAATTCGGTTTCTTCATCGGGAACCTTCCCTATATCATGTAAAAGGCCGGCTCGCTTAGCAAGTTTTGCATTCATTCCCAGTTCGGCAGCCATTATACCACAAAGATTTGCTACTTCGCGGCTGTGCATCAACAGATTTTGGCCATAAGAAGAACGGAACCGCATTTTACCAACAATACGAACCAATTCTTTATGGAGGCCATGAATACCGAGTTCAATTACCGTTCTTTCACCAATCTCTATTATTTGATCTTCTAATTGTTTACGGGTTTTTTCTACCACCTCTTCAATACGTGCCGGGTGAATACGACCATCAGCTACTAAACGCTGCAATGATAGTCTGGCTATCTCACGACGCAGGGGATCAAATGAAGAAAGAATGATTGCCTCCGGAGTATCATCAACTATAAGATCTACACCTGTTGCAGCTTCTATTGCACGTATATTTCTTCCTTCCCTCCCAATTATAGAACCCTTTATTTCATCACTTTCGAGGTTAAAAACAGTTATTGCATTTTCAATAGCCTGCTCCGCAGCTGTACGCTGAATAGTTTGAATGATAAGTTTTCTTGCTTCTTTATTAGCTCTAAGCTTTGCATCATCAATAATTTCCTGCTGGATGCTGAGCGCCTGGGAATGTGCCTCCTGCTTCAAACTTTCTATTAATTGTGTCTTTGCTTCGTCTGCTGTTAAGCCGGCAACTTTTTCGAGCCTGCGTATGTGCTCTTCCTGGTGTTTTTCAAGTTCAGTACGCTTAATATTTACCACTTCAAGCTGGCGGTTAAGGTTCTCTTTTATAACCTCATTATCTTTAAGCATCTTGGCAATGCCCTGATCCTTTTGGTTTACAGATTGTTCTTTTTGCTTAAGCCTGTTCTCCGCTTCACTTAGTTTTTGATTACGTTGGAATACCTCTTTATCATGATCGGCTTTAATTTGAACAAATTGTTCTTTAGCCTCCAGTAATTTCTCCTTCTTCAAGGTTTCAGCTTGAGTTTTTGCGTCCGAGATAATTTTTTGTGCCTGTTGATCTGCTTCTTCTAACTGTTTTTTAGTGTTTTTTGCGAAGAGGAACTTACCCAGCAGGATACCTGCTATTAATGCGGCAATGCCAATAATTATTGGAAGTATTTCTGTCATTGATAATTTTTATTTTAGAACGGTTCATAATCTTTACTGCTTAATAATCTTATACTCAAATGAGAATCGTAATAAAACGAAGATAAATAAAAAGTGTGGAAATTAATGGACAACCGAGGTAAGGCCTATAATACCTTATCAATCTGATGCTCCAGGCCTGAAAGAATTTTTTGAAATTCACCTTCTATTTGCTGATCATTACCGCCTGAAGCAGCCTGGGTAGCATACCAAATTAACACCATAGCAATATAATCCTGCATATCCTTACCGGCAAACTGTGTTTTAAACTCTATTATTTTATCGTTGATTATTTTTAAGGTTTTCCGGATTATTTCTTCGTCCTTAGGCAGGCTTTTTATGCGATAGCTTCTGTCGCCGATTAAAATATTTATTGGGATGAGTTGGTCTTCCATAATTAATCACTTAACAATCCAACGCACTTATCAATCTCTTTTATATATTGGTTAATTCGTTTTTCAAATTCTTTTTGATCTACTTCACTCATTTGACCCGATGCCGCTTTTAAAACATATACCTTTTGGTCAAGATCATGCAGGGCATATTTATATTCTGCTTCCTTTTCTTTACACTTCTTAAGTTCCTCTCTCAGGTTTTCATTATCTTTTTTTAAAGCAATATGTTTTTTTAATAACTGCTGAAGTTTTTCGTTAACGGATTTAATATGTGTTTCAAGATTATTCATTAATTACCGTTGGATAAAAAAGGTGTCCTACACCTGTAATTCCTGTGACCTGAAAAAATAAAACCTTTTTTATAGGTGTAGGACACCCGTTAGCTTCTAAGAAGCTTTTCTTATTTCTGCGCCCAATTCTTTTTCATAAGATACAATTATTGTATTTATCATTGCATCAATCTCTTTATCTGTGAGTGTTTTTTCCCTGTCAGAAAATGTGAAGGTAATAGCAAGAGACCTTTTATCCATTCCTAATTTTTCACTTTCAAAAATATCAAACAAATTAATGTTAACCAGTTTAGAAATGTTTAACCCCTTGGTTAACCTTTCCACATTTTCATAAGCAATATTTTTATTCAATATCATAGATATATCTCTATGTACTTCCGGGTACTTTGATATGGGTGCAAATTCAATTTTTATTTTCTTAGTTAATGCTGTTAGCTTTTCCCAGTTTATATCGGCAAAAAATACCGGCTCTTTTATAGAGAATTGTTCCAGTTTATTACTATCTACAAAACTTATTTGTGCAACTAATTCATTATTAATAAAAGCATTTGTAATATCATTTGAGACTTTAAAATTTACATCTTCAACTCCAGACAACCGAAATAATCTTTTACAAACCCCTTTTATAAAATAGAAATCTGCCCGGGATTCTTTATCTCTCCATCCTTGTTCATTTTTATTTCCTGAAGCAAATAAGCATAGATGCTCTGCTTCAGTGTAGTTTCCAATTGCAGAAGTCGAATATGTTTTTCCAAATTCAAATAGTAACAGGTTATTGTTCTTATGATTATTGTTATGTAATATACATTCCAGACCAGTTTCCAAAAGAGAAGGACGCATTATATCCAGCTCTGTACTTATACTATTAAAAAGCTTTACTGAATTATTTAAAATATGTTCGTTATAATATCCGCTGTTGGTTAGTGAGTTAGTTAGTATTTCAGTAAAGCCCAACCCAATTAAAAAATTAGCAATCTTTTCTTTGTATGCAGATTCATATCCTGTTGTTTCTGTAGACGGCGTAATTGTAATGACGGATGGAATTTCAACATTATCATATCCATCAATGCGCATTATTTCTTCAATAATATCAGCAGGGAAATTAATATCAGGTTTACTAAATGGTACTGCAACCCTTATGTCATCCAATCCTTCTTTTAATACTTCAAAGTCTAAGGTTTGTAAAATTTGTTTGATGATATCAGGATGATAATTCTTTCCGCTTATTTTTTTCAGGTAATGATTTTTTAAAACTACTTCTGTTTTCTCTTTTGGGTTTGGATAAACATCAACAACCTTCGAGGAAATTTTCCCACCGGCAATTTCCTTTATCAACATTGCTGCTCTTTTAAGAACATTTACAGTATTGATTATATCAACCCCCTTTTCAAACCGGCTTGATGCATCAGTTCTTAGATTATGCCGTAAAGATGTTTTTCTTATGGATTTTTGTTCAAACCATGCACTCTCTAAAAAAACGTTTGTTGTAGTATCTTTTACACCACTATTAATTCCACCAAAAACACCACCAAAGCACATCGGTTCTTCTTTTCCATTACAAATCATCAGATCTTCTGCATTTACTTTTCTTTCTTTTTCATCCAGTGTTACAAAAGAAGTTCCTTCCGGAAGATTTTTTACAATTACTTTTCTTTCTTTTATTTCATCAGCATCAAATGCATGTAAAGGTTGTCCGGTTTCATGCAGTAAATAATTAGTGATATCAACTATATTATTTACCGGGCAAAGGCCAATACTTTTTAATTTTTGTTGTAACCACTTCGGGCTTTCCGCAACTTTTATATTGCTAATGCTTACACCAGAATAACGCTGACAAGATTCTTGGTTCTCTATAATAACTTCAATTGACAGTTTTTGATCATCAACTTTAAAATTGTTTTTAAAAGGAGATTTTATTGCTGTACTTTTTTTATTATGGTGAGATAAATAAGCACACACATCCCTGGCTATACCTAAATGACTCATAGCATCCATCCTGTTGGGAGTGATGCCTAATTGAAATATCCAATCCGAATAAGGAGTAAAATATGCTGACGCCTTACTGCCGGTTTTAACATCCTTTGGTAATATAATTATTCCTTCGTGGCTTTCTCCCATCCCAATTTCATCTTCGGCGCAAATCATTCCATAGCTTTCCTGGCCACGGATCTTTGCTTTTTTCATTGTAACAGCTTCCCCTATTAAAGGATGTATTGTAGTGCCTACTGTTGCTACTACTACCTTTTGACCAATGGCAACATTAGGTGCACCGCAAACTATTTGAAGCTCCTTCGTTCCAATATTTACTTTCGTAATGCTTAATTTATCAGCTTCAGGATGTTTTATACATTCTGTTACTTCACCTATTACCAACCCTTCAAATCCCCCTTTTACCTCTTCAAACTTTTCCAGGCTTTCTACTTCAAGCCCAACCGAAGTTAATATGCTGCTTAACTTTTCCGGTTCCGGTATCTCCATCAGGTATTCACTAAGCCAATTGTAACTGATTTTCATTTTATGTATTTATAGGAACTCTTTCAAAAATAAGAAAGATGAATGTAATGGGTAAAATTGCTTTTCAGTTGCATAGGAAATAAAATGAAATTAACATCAAAAATTTAAAATTATTTTTCTCCACCCAATTTTGTGAATATGAATTGAAAAAAAACGGAAAATTTTTTTAAATTGTGGAAAAGGCGAAATTGAATGTTAACAAACGGATTATTGTGAGGATATCTAAGTGAGCGCAGATTGAACAACTTTTGAATAAACTATTAATTTCTTTTCAAATTTTGTCATTTACCTTAGCCGCCCTGCATTCATTTTTTGCTTAATGGATCAGTTTATTAACCCCTAACAACTGCAAGTAAATATGGATCTTACCAACCTGAATAAGGATAGAAAAACGCGTAGAAAAAGCGGCTCACTCGACCTTGGAACAATGATGTATGGCAAGGTTCCACCCCAGGCAAAAGACCTTGAAGAAGCTATACTTGGTGCAATAATGCTTGAAAAAAGTGCCTTTGATATCGTTGCTGAAATTTTAAAACCTGAATGCTTTTATGTAGAAGCCAATCAGCGTATTTACAGGAGCATGCAGGGATTGCAGCAGAAAAATTTACCCATTGATTTGTTGACCGTTGTTGAAGAATTAAAATTCCGCGAAGAATTGGATATTGTTGGAGGGCCTTATTATGTTTCAAAGCTTACTAATGCAGTTGTTTCTTCTGCAAATATTGAAGCCCACTCAAGAATTATTCTGCAGAAATTTATTCAAAGAGAACTTATCAGGATTAGCGGTGAAATTATTGGCGATGCTTATGAAGACAGTACTGACGTGTTCGATTTATTAGATGAATCAGAAGCTAAATTGTTTGAAATAACCAATAATCATCTTCGTAAGGATTATGCAGCTATAAGCGATGTTCTGGTAAAAACTATTCAACGTATTGAAGATCTGCGCACCCGGCAAGATGAAATAAGTGGTGTTCCTACTGGCTTTCATCTGTTAGATAGAATAACCTATGGATGGCAACCTGCTGATTTAATAATACTTGCCGCACGTCCGTCTGTTGGTAAAACTGCATTTGCACTTAATCTTGCACGGAATGCAGCATTGCATCCAACAAAGCCAACTTCAGTAGGCTTTTTTTCTTTAGAAATGAGTGCAGGGCAGCTGGTGCAAAGAATATTAAGCTCTGAAAGCGAGATATGGTTAGAGAAAATTTCAAGAGGTCGTTTGGAAGAACATGAAATGAAACAGCTCTACAAGAAGGGAATTGAAAGACTTGCATCGGCACCGATTCACATTGATGATACAGCAGCGTTGAATATTTTTGAATTAAGGGCTAAATGCCGCCGTTTAAAAAATAAACACAATGTTGGATTAATAATTATTGATTACCTGCAGTTAATGAGCGGAACGGGTGAAAACCGAAACAGTAACCGTGAGCAGGAAATAAGCCGTATATCGAGAGATTTGAAAGGGCTTGCAAAAGAATTGAATATTCCGATTGTTGCTTTAAGCCAGCTGAGCCGTGAAGTTGAAAAGCGGGGTGCAAAAGATGGTCAAAAAATGCCACAGCTGAGTGACCTTAGAGAGTCCGGTGCTATTGAGCAGGACGCTGACATGGTAATGTTTTTATACCGTCCGGAATATTATGACATTACTGCAAATGAAATGGGTGAAAGCAACAAAGGTGAAACAATTCTGCGCATTGCAAAGCATAGAAACGGGCAACTTGAAAAAATTAATTTAAAAGCTTTACTTCATATTCAGAAATTTATCGAAGAAGATGGAAGTGATCTCAGCAGCCAGTTTCCCGGTACCGGTAACTGGAAACCGGTTAGTGATATTGACGGCGACAGCGCTAAACTCTACATTCAAAAAGGAAGTAAAATGAATGATGGCGAGTTTGATGACGAAACACCTTTTTAAAGCCCCCTCTATCTCCCCCGAAAGGGGAGAAATGGAGAAGATTAATATAATGTCACTACCTGTTTTTTTTGAAGAAGAATTAGCATCCGCATCTTCTTTTACATTATCTGAAGAAACATCAAAACACATTATACAAGTATTGAGAATGAAGGCGGGTGAAAATCTTCAACTCACAAATGGTAAAGGCAAAATAATCACTGCAGAAATTATTTCTGAATATAAAAAAGCAGAAATAAAAGTACTCTCAACATCAAACATCCCACATCGTACATCAAACATTACAATAGCAATCTCTTTAATAAAAAATACCAGCCGCTTTGAATGGTTTTTGGAGAAGGCAACGGAATTGGGCGTTTCAGAGATCATCCCAATGATTTGTGAAAGAACAGAAAGACAAACGTTTCGTCACAACAGGATGAAAAATATTCTTATAAGCGCTATGCTTCAAAGCCAGCAGGCATGGTTACCCAAATTACATGAACCAATAAAATTTGGCGAGGTAATAAAAATTTCTACTCAACAAAATAAATACATAGCTTATTGCAGTGAAGATGAAAAAAAACAATTAAGCAATAAAACAATTAATCTATTCTCAATAATTCTCATTGGCCCCGAAGGCGATTTTACAGAGCCAGAAATTGAATTGGCTAAGCAAAATAATTTTATTCCTGTATCATTAGGCAAAACAAGATTAAGAACAGAAACTGCAGGTATAGCTGCTGCAGTACTAATGACAGCTAATGCTCCGGCTTAACAGATTTTTTGTTTAAGATATACTTTCTAAATTACTTTTCTCTTTCCAAAGTTTAGACGCAATAGCAAATCTTATTTCGCTAAAAGTAACAGCATCTCCAAGTTTCTCTTTTATAGACATAATTGAGTTGCCGTTTATATTTTCCAGGTACGGTTCAATTAAAAATAGCTTTTCATTATTTATAAATTCATTTACAGGTATCATTCCATTTTGAACATAGAAACACAAATGCCCTTTAATCGTTGAAATGGCAAGATTTCTTGTTTTTGCAATATCAGAGACCTGATGACCTTCTTTATATAAATTATAACTTTCGGTTTTTGTATCCGGTTTTGATGGATCTTTTACTTTTCTTTCTCTTTTAGGTATTTTCTCATGAATAAGCGAGGCTAGACCATGTTGCTTACAATAAGAAATTATTATATCTAAAAATTGTTGACCATATTGTTTAGCTTTTGATTTCCCAAACCCACTGATCTTTAGCAGCTCATCAATTGTTTGCGGAAGATGTTGACTCATTTCATCAATGGATTTACTGCCGGCTACAAAATAGATGGGTATATTTTTATGTTCACATAATTTATTACGAAGGTCACGCAACTGCCTGTGTAAAACTGGATGCGGTGTATGGAATTTTTCATGTGATGCAGTGGCATACGCATTTACGGTAAACTGCGGGAGAATGAAATTGGTTTTATTAGAGTAATAATTTTTTATGGTAAAGGCAGTTGTACAACTTTGCAGCAGATGTTTTTTCTCAGCCAATAAGGTAAATACATCTTTTAAACCTTCGTTATATACTTTGGCATGTTGCTTACTATCAGTATCTGCGGGGGATGTTAGAATATATTGTATAATATTTTCCAATTGAGTTACAAACCATTCAGCTGCATCTTTTATTTTCTTTTGTAAAAAATGATTTTCTTCCGGTAGAGTATCATCAGCAAAAAATTTATACAAATGATCCTTGAATTTTTTAGACACTTCCTGCATAGCAATTATTTTATTTTCCAACTCACTGATCCATATAAGCGTTATGGCATTGTAAGCGGCTGTATTCTCTATAATTAATTTCTTCACATCTGTAATTTCTTTTTCAATATTTATGCAGTCAAATAATGTAAAAAGAATTTGTTGCTGATACAATTTTTTTGATAGCTCTAATTCCTGCTGAAGCGTTTGTTCAGTAGCATGTTGATCTGAGAATTGAATAATTCTTTCATCACTGTGCAGACTTGCTGCAGTTATTTTACTTTGAAGTGCAATACCATCAAGTGTTGTACACCTGCTTAGTGCAACATACACCTGTCCCGGAGCAAAAGCCTCACCGGCATCAATTACCGCTTTTTCAAAAGTTAAGCCCTGGCTTTTATGAATAGTAATTGCCCAGGCAAGCCGCAGCGGGTATTGTGTAAAAGATCCTATTACATCTTCTTCTAACTGGTGGGATGATTTATTAAGTGCATACCGGATGTTTCCCCAGGTTTCTTTAGCTACTTCAATCTCATCTTCATTTCCGGCACATTTGATCCGGATATTATTTTCATCAATTTTTGTAATCACGCCAATTTTGCCATTAAAATACCGCCTGATTTTTTCTTTATCATTTTTAATGAACATAACCTGTGCGCCTGTTTTTAAAGTTAGCAAATCATCAGCAGGGTATGCCTTTTCATAGAACTCACCTTTTATTTCGGCTTTAAAAGAAAATGCCTTGCTATTTAATTTTGCCAGTTGGCTACTATTTATAGCATCTGCTTTGTAATTGTGGGTAGTAAGAATAATACAACCTTCATCATTTGTAACCTCATAAGCAGGCTGATAAATTTTTTGTAGGAGTAGTAATTCTTCATTATCTAAATTATTATTTCTAACCTGGTTAAGCAGGTTTATAAAAGTATAATCGCTTTGGCGGTAAATTTTTTGAAACTCTATATATACCGGTGGTATCTGATAAAAGACCCGGCTGTCAAAAAAATAAGGGCTCTTATAAAACTGTGATAGTAATTTCCATTCTTCCTCCGGCATCACAGGCGGCAGTTGAAACATATCGCCTATTAATACAATCTGCACGCCGCCAAATGGCTCATTATTTCGGTTACGAAAATGTTTTAAAACAGTATCAATGACATCCAGCGTATCACATCTTACCATGCTTATTTCATCAATTATCAATAATTCCAGTTGCTGAAATATTTTTATTTTTTCTTTAGTGAGTTTAATTCTCCCGATAAGGTTATGCCTGCTTATTACAGAATCCTTGCCTGCGAAATTTTTTGACTCCGGAATAAAAGGTGCTAATGGAAGCTGGAAAAATGAATGTATGGTTGTTCCTCCCGCATTTATGGCCGCAACACCGGTTGGTGCTACTACTGCAATTTGTTTTGCACAATTATCTCTGATGTATTTGAGGAAAGTTGTTTTGCCTGTACCTGCTTTACCGGTAATAAAAATATTACGGCAGCTCTGGCTCACGAGGTCAGCGGCAAGCTGAAAAATTTTATTACTGTGATCAATCTCTGTCATCTGTGCTAACTTAAATAAATAACTGCTGCAAACAAAATGCTGCAGCAGTTATTAGGGTGAATTAATTATGATGCAGCTTTGGAAAGCATCAGCAGTTCATTCACCTGCACTTCCGCTATATATTTTTTATTACCGTCCTTATCAGTATAGCTGCGGTTTATCAGTTTACCCTCAATACAAACTTCAGCTCCTTTGGTAAGATATTTTTCAGCAATATCTGCAACCTTACCCCAGGCAACTAAATTATGCCATTGTGTTTCTGTTACTTTATCGCCCTTTGCATTGCGATATACTTCGTTAGTTGCAACGCTGAAACGTGCCAGCTTTTTTCCTGTTTCGGTATTTTTTATTTCAGGAGTGCCTCCGAGATTACCGATCAATTGAACTTTGTTTTTTAATGCGTACATGATTTTTAGTTTTTGAATGTTTTTAAATTTTTTTTATTTCAGTCAACCATCGGCGCCAATGATTGACAGAGCAAAGATGCTATCACCCAAAAGCGGTATTCGGTTTTTATTCGTTTCTTTTCGGCTATAACCGTTTATAAACGTTTGTACACGGATAAATTATTGATTATCTTACATAAAATAAAAAAGCAATTGGTATGGCAGAAACCCTAAAAAAACAATGTTTGGCTTGTAATAAGGTGCTTCAAGGGCGAACAGATAAGAAGTTTTGTAATGATTATTGCCGCAACATCTATAACAACCAGCTTAAAACAGTTACCAATAGTATAGTTCGGAATATCAATAATACTTTAATAAAAAACCGCCGGATACTTGAAGGGCTATTGGATAAAGAAACAGAAATGATAAAAACCACAAAAGAAAGATTAATACAGAAAGGCTTTCAATTTAAGTATATCACACATTCATATATTAATAAGAAAGGAAACACTTATTTTTTTTGTTATGAGTATGGATATTTGCCACTTGAAAATGATTGGTATCTGATTGTAAAGAGGAAGGAAGAATAGGCAAAACCCAAAGTTGCATTTTTGCTAAAACTAAATTAATTCAACAAATTCGGCAGTTTATTATACATTACTATCGTGCAGCATCACCATCATGAGGTTCTGATGCTTTATAATAAGGCTCATGTAATTCTACAGGGCGTGTAGTCCTTTTTTGTTTTTTTAGCATAAACATATTCAGCATTTCTACAATAAAAGAAAACGCCATCCCGAAATAAATATAATTTTTTAGTCCTAACTGGTGGGCTGCTTCCGAGTTCCACCCTTCCATAACAAGACTTAAGCCGATCATTACTAAGAATGAAAGTGCCAACATTTTTAATGTTGGATGTTTATGAATAAAAGAGGAAATTTTAGGACTGAACAAAAACATTACGGTCATAGCAATCACAACTGCGGCAATCATTATCTCAACATATTTTGCAGTTCCTCCTGCTGTAATAATACTGTCAAAAGAAAATACCGCATCAATCAGCATTATTTGTCCTATGGCATTACCTAAAGAAATTCCTGCTTTACCTTTTAAATTTTCATTGGGATCCTCTCCTTCCAATTTACCATGTATTTCTTTTACCGATTTATATATAAGAAATAATCCGCCTAAAATCATTACGATACTAGCCAGGTCAAATCCTTTTCCAAATAATGTAAAAATAGATTTGCCTTTTTGTGAAAGCAGCCATCCTAAGCCTAATAATAATATACTTCTTGACAGAATGCCGGTTATCATCCATATCATCCTGGCTTTCGCTTTGTCTTTCGCATCCTTTAACCTGTTCATGATAATGCTTACAAAAATCACATTATCTATACCCAGTACCACTTCTAAAACTACAAGAATTAAAAAACTGATAATACTTTCACTGGTAAATAAATGTTCCATCAATTAAAAATTATTTGTAAATATAAGCAAGGCTTTTGCTAATGTTTTTTACAATTGCCGGTCCTTCATAAATAAAACCTGTCCATACCTGTATTAATAAAGCTCCTGCCTCTATTTTTTCTTTGGCATCATTGCCTGTAAAAATTCCGCCACTTGCAATTACAGGTATTTTATTATCTGATTTTTTACAAATGTATTCAAGAATTTTTGTTGATGATTGTTTTAATGGTTTGCCGCTTAAACCTCCTGCTCCCATAGGTTGTAGTTTATAGTTTGTGGTTTGTAGTTTATCTCTGCTGATAGTTGTATTACTTACTACAAACCCATCTAAATTTATTTCAATTGCAAGTTCTATAATATCATCAGTTTCTCTTTCATTAAGGTCAGGAGATATTTTTAGTAAGATAGGTTTAGAAATTGCCTGTTTATTATTCAGGCTTTGAAGATGTGTTAATATTTTTCTCAAAAAATCTTTTTGCTGAAGATCTCTTAAACCCGGTGTATTTGGAGAACTTACATTCACTACAAAATAATCAATCCAATCAAATAATTCCATAAAACAAATCTCATAATCCCTCCATGCATCTTCATTTGGAGTTTGCTTGTTTTTACCAATATTGCCACCAATAATTAACTGTCGACTGTCGACTGTCGACTGTCGACTGCCTTTCCACACCTTTAGTCTCTCCGCCACTACCTTAGCTCCGTCATTATTAAATCCCATTCTATTTATTAGTGCTTTATCTTTTGGGAGGCGAAATAATCTTGGTTTATCATTTCCTTGTTGAGGTAATGGCGTAACGGTTCCGATTTCAATAAAACCAAATCCCAGAGCTTCCAGTCCAGTTAAATATTTTGCATTTTTATCAAACCCAGCACCCAGACCTATCGGATTTTTAAATTGTAATCCAAGAATATTTACAGGAGAATTTGTAGGGGTATATTTCTTGGTAATTATTTTTTTCAAAAAACCAATTTTGCAAACAGCTTTTAAAAGATTCATAGAAAAATAATGAACCTGTTCTGCATCAAACAAAAACAAAATATTACGGAGCAGCTTATACATGAAATCGTCTGAACCAGGATTTTTGGGATTAAAGGATTATTAGGATTTTGTTTATTGAATTCTTCCTCATTTAATATTTTTTAAAAGTAAATTGCAATATAATTTCAAATATCAAATTTATATTTCAAATGCAGGAAGCTTATATAGTTGCAGGATTCAGAACAGCAGTTACCAAATCAAAGAAAGGTGGTTTTAGATTTTATCGTCCGGATGATCTGGCGGTGGATGTAATAAAAGGTTTAATGGCAACAGTTCCGCAATTAGATGCCAAGAGAGTTGATGACCTGATTGTTGGGAATGCTGTACCCGAAGCTGAGCAAGGCTTACAGGTAGGCAGAATGATAAGTGTGAGAGCACTTGGAATTGAAGTACCGGGTATGACAGTAAATCGTTATTGTGCCAGTGGACTGGAAACAATTGCAATTGCAACTGCAAAAATACGGAGCGGACAGGCAGAATGTATTGTAGCAGGGGGAACCGAAAGTATGAGCATGGTACCGACAGCAGGGTGGAAAACTGTACCGGCATATTCAGTTACTTCAGATACACCGGATTATTATTTGGGTATGGGATTAACAGCGGAGGCTGTTGCCAAAGAATATTCTATAAGCCGAGAATCGCAGGATGAATTTAGTTTTCATTCTCACAGAAAAGCAAAAGAAGCAATTGAAAAAGGTTACTTTAAAAAAGGAATTCTTCCTATGAACGTCGAAGAAATTTATCTTGATGAAAAAGGAAAAAAGCAAAAAAAAAGTTTTGTTGTTGATACTGATGAAGGAGTAAGGGCTGATACAAATATTGAAGCACTTTCTAAATTAAAGCCAGCTTTTGCTGCCGGCGGAACGGTTACTGCCGGTAACTCTTCTCAAACCAGCGACGGAGCCGCTTTTGTGATTGTGATGAGTGAAAAAATGATGATTGAATTAGGATTAAAACCCATTGCCCGTTTGGTTGCATGTGCAAGCGCAGGAGTTCATCCAAGGGTTATGGGTATTGGTCCCGTAGAAGCTGTGCCCAGAGCCTTAAAGCAGGCAGGAATGAATCTTTCACAAATTGATCTGGTAGAATTGAATGAGGCTTTTGCATCGCAGGCTTTGGCAGTGATTAATAAATTAGAATTGAATCCTGAGATCGTAAATATAAATGGCGGGGCTATTGCCTTGGGGCATCCGTTGGGTTGTACAGGCACAAAACTTACTGTGCAAATTACAAATGACATGAAGCGGCTTAGTAAAAAATATGGGATTGTAACTGCCTGTGTTGGTGGCGGACAGGGTATTGCAGGTATTATTGAGAATATAAATTAAAACCTCCATTACACCATTCCTGGCTTATCTAATTAATTAGTGTTAAACAAGTTGTTATATTTAGAATATTCTACAGGCAACATTGTTAAATAAATTATCATCTGCTATTAAACTAATTAGTAACTTCAAGGTCAATATAGGCTACTAATCAAAAAAATGTGGGTCCTGTCTTCTAATTAATTTGTAAGTTATGGATAGAAGAGATTTCTTAACCCCGGCAAAAAAAGCACTTGCCACTCCTGATCTTTCGGGGTTTAAAGTATCAAGAACAAATACGGGACTCTCACCCTATACAGGAACATTTGGTGTAAACGAGATCATTCATCTTTTAAAGAGAACCATGTTCGGAGCTGCAAAAGCCGATGTGGATTATTTTAGGACAAAAACCTTATCCCAGGCAATAAATGAGTTGCTCACTGTTCCGTCAGTGCCACCATCACCACCCGTAAAAAATTACCCAAATTCTGTGACAGCAGGAGATCTTGATGTGGCTGTAACGGCGGGGTCCACATGGGTTGATACAAACACTAACGACGGAGGAGTAGATGCACAAAGAAGAAGTTCTTTTAAAAGCTGGTGGCAGGGATTAATGATAAATCAAAACAAAAGCATCCTGGAAAAAATGGTTTTATTCTGGCATAATCATTTTGCTACAGAAACAACTGATATAGGCAGGGCTATATGGTGTTATCAAAACAATACCATCCTCAGAAAAAATGCTTTAGGAAATTTTAAACAATTTGTAAAAGATATTACCCTTGATACCGGAATGCTTCGTTATCTTAACGGATACCTGAATACTAATACAGCACCTGATGAAAATTACGGAAGAGAATTACAGGAATTATTTACTGTTGGAAAAGGTATTGATAATGGAACACCCCCCTATTCCGAAGCAGATGTAAAAGCTGCTGCAAAAGTTTTAACCGGCTGGACGGTTAATAATACTACCAACACTTCTTATTTCAATTCTCCGAAACACGATATCACCAATAAGCAATTCTCTTCTTTTTATAATAATACCATTATAACCGGAAGAAGCGGTGCAACGGGTGCAAATGAATTAGATGATATGCTGAATATGATATTCTCTACAAATGATGTAGCCCAGTACATTTGCCGAAGATTATATCGCTGGTTTGTTTATTATGATATTGACGCCGCAACTGAAGCAAATGTTATTACCCCACTGGCTCAAATTTTCCGCAGTAATAATTATGAGATAAAACCTGTTTTGAATGCCCTTTTAAAAAGCGAGCATTTCTTTGATGTTCTTAATCAGGGTTGCCAGATAAAAAGCCCTGTAGATCTAAATGTTAGCTTATGTCGTGAATTTAATGTTGTTTTTCCATCTGCATCAGATTATGTAAATGCCTATTACATGTGGGATTATTTAAGAATCCAATCATTCAATATGCAACAAAATATTGGTGACCCACCGGATGTTGCAGGATGGAAATCATATTATCAGGCCCCTCAGTTTTATGAAATATGGATCAATTCTGATACGTTACCCAAGCGTAATCAATTCAGTGATACGATGGCTAACAATGGATATACAAGAAATGGGAAAAATATTAAGATTGATTTCATAGCATTTGCCAAAACGATGCCTAATCCCGGTGATCCAAATGAATTGATAAATGATTCTCTAACCTATTTATATCGTTTGCCACTAAGCCAGGCTTCAAAAAATCAATTGAAGACTGATATTTTATTAAGTGGTCAAACACAGGATCATTATTGGACAGATGCATGGACTGCTTACATTGCAAATCCGGCTGATACAATAAATGCCAATATCGTAAGAAACAGGTTGCGTGATTTTTATCAATATTTAATGCGGCTTGCAGAATTTCAATTAGCATAATCTCTTAAAAAGTAAAAATGAAAAGAAGAGATTTTCTTAAAAAGACCGGAACTGGTGCTGTTATACCTGCAGTTATTGGTGGCTTTTCACTAAGATCGTTTGGTGAAGATTCACCCCTTAATACTTTATTGGCAAATGCAACAGAAACAGATCATGTATTAGTAATTGTTCAGCTAAATGGCGGCAACGATGGTTTAAATATGGTATTGCCAAAAGATAATTATTCAGCATATAATAATGCCCGTACCAACATTGCAATTCCCGAATCAAAAATACTTTCCTTAAATAAATTTGATAAAACAGGTTTACATCCTTCAATGCGGGGAATACAGACATTATTCAATGAAGGTAGCCTTGGTATTGTACAATCAGTGGGTTATCCGCAGCCAAACTTTTCCCACTTTCGTGCAACAGATATCTGGATGAGTGCTACAGACAGCAACCAGGTATTAACCAGCGGATGGGGAGGCAGGTATTTAAATTATGAATATCCCAATTTTCCCAATGGTTATCCAAATTCAACTATGCCCGACCCTTTAGGAATCCAGATAGGTTCAGTTACCTCATTAACTTTTCAGGGCCCCGCTGTTAATATGGGTATGAGTATAAGCAACCCTACCAGTTTTTATAATTTATTAAATGGGGTTGAAGATCCTGCGCCCAATACCCCGGCGGGTAAAGAATTAAAATATGTAAGGCTTGTATCAAAACAAACCCAGAAATACGCAACGGTTATAAAAAGTGCTGCAGATAAAGTTCCTTCTCAGGGAGTTTATCCAACACCTAATCTATTGGCTGACCAGTTAAAAATTGTTGCAAGGCTTATCAAAGGAGGATTAAAAACAAGATTGTATATGGTAAGCTATGGAGGGTTTGATAATCACTCACTTCAGGTTAACCCTGCTGATACTACAACGGGCACGCATGCTACTTTATTAAAAAATGTTTCAGATGCAATAAAAGCTTTTCAGGATGATATTAAAAATTTAGGCGTTGATGAAAGGGTGGTTGGTATGACTTTTTCAGAATTTGGAAGAAGAATAAAAAGTAATTCCAGTGGTGGTACTGATCATGGAGCGGCAGCACCGATGATACTGTTCGGGAAAAATGTTATGCCTGCGGTTTGGGGCAATAACCCTACATTGCCGGCCAATGCAACCGTGAATGATAATATTCCTATGCAATACGATTTCAGAAGTGTATATGCATCTTTGCTGGAAAACTGGCTTTGTGTAAAAAACAGTGACCTCCAAGCTATCATGCTTAAAAATTTTCCAAATCTTCCATTAGTTAACAGCGCTTCCTGTAAAAATGTAGTTCCTAATACAAGTGGTACTAATCTTATTACCAATGATCCTAATCCATTTGCATCTTCTACTACACTAAAATTTACCACTGCCGGTGGCCATACATTAATCCAAATTATGGATACAATGGGCCGGGTACTTTCAACACCTGTTGATCAGGATTATACACAGGCTGGAACATACACTACTACATTTTACAGTGGGGCCTTGCCGACAGGAATTTATTATGCAAGGTTACAAAATGGAATTATTCAGCAGGTGCGAACTATGATGAAAGGAAAATAAACATCCACTTTTAGTATTACCGAAGATTTGCTTTAATAGCATTTATAATTATCCGTTCCCTTCCCAACTTTTATAAAAATGTAAGCTGTTTATTATAGTACTGCTAAATGCAATTTTGTTTTTAAATATTACATTTGTAATAAGAAAATATAGTTTTTGATAATTTTTGATTATATAAAAAGAGTTCTTGCAGGTGTACTGCTATTTGTTTTTGCATTAAGTATTACTCCAAAAAGATTTCTGCATAATGTATTTGCAAAACATATTGATAGCGGGAATAAAAAAACTGATAACACTCCTTACCAGCTTAATCTTTCAGGGTATAATTGCGATGATGACAACCTTGTAGCACAATCTGCATTTGATGCTCACCAATCCTCTTTTGAATTTGCTTTATTCTCTGCTTATTCCGGATATATTTTCAGCAATATTTCCTTTTCATCTTCACAGAAAATCTTTTCATCTCTCCGTGGCCCACCGGTAAATATTTAATTTATAGTGATGCTTTATGCATCCCAATCTTTTTTAAAAACGATAAATTAAATTTTTACTATGAAACAAATTACTATACAGCTTACTGTTATATTATTTCTGCATATAAATATGTTATATGCACAAAACACAACACCAGGGAAAATCCGGGCAACTTTATCGGGAAAAATTACTGCAATACAAACAAATTCTCCCTTACAAGGTGCAAGCGTTTATTTGCCTGATCTTAAAACAGGAACCGCTACTGATGTAAATGGAAATTATGTTTTGCGCAATCTTCCTGCCGGCAGGTATCTTGTGGAAATCAGTTTTGTTGGTTTTTCTTCTCTTGTTGAATCAATCGATTTAAATGGTGACACTCAAAAAGATTTTACCCTTAACCCTTCTGTTATTGAAAATGAAGCAATAACTATAACCGGAGTTTCAACAGCCACCTCCACAAGAAGAACACCTATCCCTGTGAATATTATAAGAAAGGAAAATCTTTTTAATAATGTTGCTACTAATCTTATTGATAACTTAAGCAAAACCCCGGGTGTAGCACAGGTATCAACCGGCCCTGCAATTTCAAAACCTTTTATCCGCGGTTTGGGATATAATAGGGTAATTGTAGTAAATGATGGCATACGCCAGGAAGGCCAGCAATGGGGTGATGAGCATGGAATTGAAATAGATGAGCTAAATGTAAGCAGGGTAGAAGTATTGAAAGGTGCCGCCTCACTTATGTATGGCAGCGATGCATTAGCCGGAGTGGTTAATATTATTTCTTTTCAAACCGCCCCGCAAGGCACTATTAAAGGAAATATTTTAGGTGGATACCAAACCAATAACCGGCAGCGTAATTTTCATGCAGACCTTAATGGAAACAATAATGGATTTGTATGGGGCTTTTCAGGCACATACAAAGCAGCAGCAGATTACAAAAATAAATATGATGGCTATGTGTTTAATTCCAAATTCAATGAAAAAGATTTTGGAGGATATATTGGTATGAATAAGAATTGGGGATACTCACATTTGTATGTAAGCCATTTTAATCAGCAACCCGGTTTGGTTGAAGGCGAACGTGATAGTGCAACCGGTAAATTTTTAAAGCTTGTAAATAATAATGGAACAGAAGCAGAAGAGATTGCCACTGATAAAGACTTTACTTCAACAGCACCTTACATTCCAAAACAACGGTTGCAACATTTTAAAATAGCAGCAGACAACAGCTTTAGAGTTGGCAAAGACAGGCTAACATTGGTTCTAGGCTACCAAAATAATAAACGACAGGAGTTTGGTAATGTGCTGGATCCTTTAGAAAAAGAATTATTCTTTGATTTAAGAACAATAAACTATAACGTGCTATATCACTTTTCTGAACAAAAGAACTGGAAGATAAGTGTTGGTGTTAATGGAATGCAACAGGCAAATAAAAATAAAGGAGAGGAAGTTTTAATCCCTGAATATTCAATGTTTGATGTGGGTGGATTTTTATATACTCAGAAGAGAATGGAAAAGGCTACCATCAGTGGCGGTGTGCGCTTTGACAATCGTTCACTAGATTCAAAAAAGTTTATCGAAGGCGCTGTTATAAAATTTCCTGCATTTACAAAGAATTATTCTAATGTTTCAGGAAGTGCAGGCATAGCTTATGAAG
>MWYX01000017.1:1109-10722 GCA_002050465.1 Chitinophagales bacterium 65-1 | reverse complement strand
ATCTGGGGAAATTATGCAGGTAAAAAAATAAAAACGATTGTTGAAGAAGAAGAGATTCATGTACCTGAAGATACTCATCGTCCGCCTGTTATAAATGCATTCCTGCCTGTTATAGTTCCAATTGTTTTAATAGGAATGAAATCTTTTTTAGCGATAGAAAACACTAATAATAGTTTCCTGAAAATATTTCTATCCATTGGCGATCCGGTGATTGCTTTATCTATAGGTGTGTTGCTGGCCTTTAATTGTAAACGGGGATGGAAGAAAGATACAGTAAGTATATTGCTGAGAGATGCAGCAGAAAAAGCCGGTGGCATATTAGTGATCATTGGTGCAGGCGGGTCTTTTGGAGCAATATTGGCGGCCACAAAAATTGGTGAGCACTTCAGCCAGTCGCTGGCGTTGGGAAGCATGGGAATTCTGTTTCCCTTTTTGTTAGCTTTTATTTTAAAAACAGCACAGGGGTCTTCTACAGTTGCAATAATAACCGCTGCTTCTATTGTTTTGCCTTTACTGCCGGCGTTGGGTTTAAATACTGAAACCGGAAAATTGCTTTGTGTGCTTTCCATGGGGGCAGGGTCAATGATGGTATCCCATGCAAATGATTCCTATTTCTGGGTGATCGCAAAATTCTCCGGTCTCGAAATGAAACCCACGCTCAAAGTGTATTCGGTTGCTACCCTATTAATGGGATTGGTATCGTTGGGAATGGTTTATTTTTTATCTAAGTTTATATAAATGAAATATGCTCTCCCGGACTAAAGAATAAATTTTCTATGCATATACTGATTGCACCCAATGCTTTTAAAAACAGCCTGACTGCTGCTGAAGCTGCGATTGCTATTGAGGAGGGATTAAAACAAAGCCGTTTAAATTTCACCAGCGAATGTTTTGCCATAGGGGATGGCGGGGATGGTACCGGTGAGTTAATAATTGAAAAATGTAACGGCAAAAAAATCTCAGCAGAAGTACATGATCCTTTAGGAAGAATAATTACTTCTTCATATGGATGGATTGATAAAGATAAAACTGCTGTGATAGAAATGGCTGATGCTTCGGGCTTACGCTTATTACATCATGATGAGTTGGATCCATTGCTTGCTTCATCCTGCGGAACAGGTGAACTGATTAAACTTGCATTGATCAAAGGAGCTAAAAAAATAATTATTGCTATGGGGGGCTCGGCAACTGTTGATGGAGGTATTGGAATATTGTCTGCTCTTGGTATACAGTTTCTAAATAAAAAAGGTAAAAAAATATTCAGGCCAATAGAATTAATTAAACTTGATAAAATTGATATATCTGAAATTGATGACCGGATCTTAAATTGTGAAGTGATTGTACTTTGTGATGTTGATAATAAACTGTTGGGCATTAATGGAGCAGCTGCTGTATTTGGTCCCCAAAAGGGTGCCACCGCTGCAGGCGTTACAAAACTGGAAGCATCTCTTACTAAATTTGCTGAAGCTACACTTCAACTAACAAAAAAAAATATTGCAACAATAAAGTATGGCGGTACCGCAGGCGGTGCTGCTGCTGGTTTATATGCTTTTATAAATGCAAGGCTTGTAAATGGAATAGAACATTTTTGTAAGCTTACAAATTTTGAGAAGGCCTTGCAACAAACTGATATTGTAATTACAGGAGAAGGAAGTATTGATGAGCAGACGCTCCGGGGTAAAGGCCCATTCGGTGTTGCAGTTAAAGCAAAAGAGAAAGGAATATTTGTTATTGGTATAGCTGGAAGAATTCCGTTACAGCCTGGAAAAGAATTAAGAAAATATTTTGATGTTCTTCTGCCCCTAAGCAATATTCCTTTGGATACAAAAACGGCATTGCAGTTTACATATGATAACCTGAAACGTACGTCTGTTGAAATTGGTAATTTGCTTTCACTGGTTCAAAAACCTGTTTGTATAAAGTGATAAAAGAATTTATAGGAATCAATTACAATTATCCAAAATTTAAATAATGAAATACATAGTAACCATAGTTTTTCTAATGATAAGTGCAGTACCGCTAAAGGCTCAAAAAAATGTTCCTGATAAAATATTGGCTCATGCAAAAGGCCAATTAGAAATAATGCTTACAAATGTAAAAGGAATAATAGATACGGCTAACCCAACATTAGTTTCTCCAAGAACATTGGAAAATGATAAGCTTAAGGTGGTGAATTCCCGTGACTGGACGAGTGGATTTTTTCCCGGCTCATTATGGTATTTATATGAACTAAGCGGAAATAAAAAATGGAAGGCTGAAGCCCAAAAATTTACATCATACATAGAGAGGGAAAAAACTAACAATAACAATCATGACCTGGGATTTAAAGTGTATTGCAGCTTTGGAAATGGATATCGGCTCACTAAGGATACTTCATACAAAGCCGTAATTATCCAATCCGCTAAAAGCTTAGTAACACGGTTTAATCCAAAAACAGGGGTCATTCGATCATGGGATCATAACCGGGACAAATGGGTTAATCCTGTTATTATAGATAATATGATGAACCTTGAACTGTTATTTGAAGCCACAAGATTAACAGGCGATTCTTCTTTTCATAAAATAGCGGTAAGCCATGCCAACACAACTATGAAGAATCATTTCAGGCCGGATTTCAGCTCTTATCATGTAATAGATTATAATCCCGAAACAGGTACTGTATTAAAAAAGAATACACATCAGGGATATGGTCATGAGTCGGCATGGGCCAGGGGGCAGGCCTGGGGCCTTTATGGTTATACTTTATGTTATAGATACACTAAGGATGTTTCTTATTTACACCTCGCAGAAAAGGTTGCCGGGTTTATATTAACTCATCCAAATATGCCTGAAGATTTAGTGCCTTACTGGGATTTTAATGCGCCAAATATTCCCAATGAACCACGTGATGCATCAGCCGCTGCAGTTATCGCATCCGCCTTATACGAATTAAACTCTTATAGTGCCAAAAAAAATACTTTCGTGATCAAAGCAAATAAAATCCTGTATAGTTTAAGTAATAAATACATTTCTCCTTTGGGAGAAGCTAAAGGATTTCTACTGCTTCACAGTACAGGTTCTAAACCGTCGAACAGCGAGGTTGACGTGCCTTTATCTTATGCGGATTATTATTACCTGGAGGCTGTGTTGCGAATGAAAAAATTAAAAGCAGGAAAAAGACTATTTTGATATCAAACAGGAAGGACTCACTGTAATAAAATTTCATCCTAAAACATCAATCAAATTAAATTATGAGAAAACTTTTTTTGTTTCTGAGTAGCTTTTCTCTTTGGTCATTTTCCTTATACTGTCAGGCAATAATTAACATCAGTAATCCGATAAAAGTTAACAGGCAAGAGGTTGTAACTATACCATGGAAAGATGTTTTATCAGTATATCCGGGAATAGACACTGCAAATTTTATTATTATAAACCCAAAAACCAAAAAACAGGTAATTTATCAACTGGAATATCGTGGCACAAAAGAAATTCAGAATCTTTTGATCCAGGTAATGGTTGCAGCAGAAACCCAATTGCAAATGCAAAAAGGCAAACCTGAAAAATTTGTTTCAAAAACTTATTCCCGCTTTGTGCCCGAACGCAAAGATGATTTTGCCTGGGAAAATGACAAGATAGCTTTTCGCATGTATGGCAAAGCGCTGGAAGGCACAAAGGAAAATGCGTATGGCACAGATGTTTGGGTTAAACGTACTGATAAACTAATAATAAACGAATGGTATAAGCGTGCTGAATACCATATTGATCATGGGGAGGGAATGGATTATTATCATGTAGGTTTTTCGTTGGGTGCAGGAAATATGGCGCCTTATAAAAATGATTCTATCTGGTATTCAAAAAATTACCGCACCTGGAAGGTATTGGATAATGGCCCTTTACGGTCAACATTTCAATTAACTTTTGACGAATGGAGTATTTCATCAGAAAAGGTAAAGGTTATAAAAACCATTTCACTGGACGCGGGTTCGCAGTTGAACCGGGTAGAAGCAACTTATCAATTTGATCAAACATCTGATTTGGCTGTTGCCGCAGGAATAGTGAAGAGAAAAGCATCGGGGGTAATCTGGCTGAATGAAAACAATGGCATTATGGGGTACTGGGAACCCACGCATAAATTAAATGGAACCACGGGTGTGGGATGTTTATTTTTACAACCTGTTCAATTAATGATGTCGAACAAAGAGCATTTACTTACTGTGTTGGATACAAAAACAAACCTTCCTCTAATTTATTACTCTGGGGCAGTATGGGACAAAGCAGGTACAATTTCATCATCCGAAAAATGGTTTGAATATCTAACATTCTATAAACAAAAACTAGAAAATCCTTTGAAAATTTTTATCCATAAATAATGATTAAACATAAAAATTTTTAATAACAACCTGCAATTCGTACATACTGCTCATTTCTTCTACATTTTCTTGTTTGTGGATGTAACACGATAATGAATGGATTAATATTGTTCACTCACCTGGTATTCTCTGTACACTTTATTTTGTAAAGTAAGATTGGAGAATAAATGCCTCAAAAAATAATATTACAACTATATCAATCGTTGTAATGCCACTTTTCCTCCTGCAGCTATTTAAACATAAATATGCTCTTAATAAATAGCATAATTTAGAGAAGAATTATGCTATGATAATTTATTAAATTATCAACTAACTGTATTTAATTTTTATTCACTACTAAACGATTGCTATGACAATGAAAAAATTGGCTTGTACTTTTTTGCTTCTTTTTATAATATTCATTATTCCCTTTAATACAAAAGCTCAAAACACCGTAATCACAGGAGTAGTTACTGATGCTGATTCCAAGCCTTTGGAAAATGTTTCGGTTGTAATAAAGGGCACCAACATTGGTACAACAACTGACGCTGCTGGTGCTTACAGGTTAAGTGCAATCAAGCCTTCAGGCAACATCCTTGTGTTTTCATATGTTGGTTTTACGGATAAAGAAATTACACAGTCGCAGGGAAATTTAATAAATATTCAACTGGAAAAAACCAACCAGTCACTTGATGCTGTAGTGGTAGTGGGATATGGTACTCAAAAAAGAAAAGATATAACCGGCTCTGTTGTTTCTTTAGATAAACAAAGATTAGAAAATCTTCCTAATTCAAATTTTGCACAGGCTTTAGTAGGGGCACTGCCGGGTGTTTCTGTTAATACAAATGGCGGGGGGGCCGAAGGGAATTCAGTAGGTATTCTGGTTAGGGGTAGAAAGTCAGTTCTGGCCAGTACGGCACCTCTTATTATTTTAGATGGAATTCCTTACAATGGAAGTATATCCGATATTAACCCCTCTGATCTTGCTTCAATTGATATTTTAAAAGATGCATCATCAGCAGCTATTTATGGTTCCCGTGCCGCTAATGGTGTTATTTTACTTACCACCAAAAGGGGAACCAGCGGAAAACCTGTTATTTCTTATGATGGTTTTGCAGGGGTACAACAAATTAGTAACCTGCCTCCGGTTTTACAAGGCGAAGATTTTTACAATTTTAAAGTAAAACGAGAAGGTATTGGAGCTGTAACCCTTTCTGAAAGGGCAATTTTCGGTTCAAAAAATTTTGCTGACTGGCTGGACTTAACTACCCGAAAAGGATTTAAGCAGCAACATACTTTAAGTGCCCGTGGCGGTAGCAGTAATTTTAAATATTACGCATCATTGAGTTTTTTAGATGTTAAAGGTGTTGCGGTAAATGACAAGTATCAAAGATACTCCAGCCGTATAAATCTGGAAGCTAACTTAACCTCCTGGTTAACTTATGGAACTAATACGCAACTGTCCTATAACGATAGAAGTGGTTTGCCAGCAACTTTTGCGGGAGATTATGGTGCATATACTTTTAATCCTCTCACAACACCTTTTGATTCTATGGGCAATCCTACCATTTACCCATGGCCGGAAGATAAATATTTTGCTAACCCCTTAGCGCCAACATTAGCAAAAAGTATAGATAATACTTATAAAGTGTTTACTACAAATTACTTTCAAATTAAAGTACCATTTGTTTCAGGATTAACTTACAGGCTAAATACCGGCATGGATTACCAGGGTAGAACGATAAATACTTATTATGGCAGAAACACCCGATCGGGCTCACAAAATAATGGCACACTTTCTCAAAGCAATAGTATTGTAAGAAACTATACGCTTGAAAATATAGTGAATTATGACCGCACTTTTAATAAACATACTATCGGGGTTACTGCATTATACGGTTATGAATATCGGAATACTACTGCTAACACATTATCTGCGGAAGGGTTCCCAAGTGATATACTTACATTTTACCAGGCTAACGTAGCCTCATTTGCAGTACCAAGAACATCGTTCGAAAAAGAGACACTCATTTCGCAAATGGCGAGATTGAATTATAATTTTGATAGCAGGTATTTGCTCACACTAACAGCCCGCAGAGACGGGTATTCAGGATTTGGAGACAATCATAAATTTGGATTTTTTCCCGTTGTGGCAATTGGTTGGAACATTACAAATGAAAAATTCTTTTCACCGAATAAAATCATCGATAATCTTAAATTAAGACTTTCTTATGGTAGTGTAGGCAACCAGGCAATAACACCTTATCAAACACTTGCCAGATTATCTACCCGTTCTTATGTAGAGGGAAATCAAACTGCTGCCGGGTATATTCCTACTACTCTTTCTAATCCTGATTTAAGATGGGAGACTTCAACACAGGGAAATATCGGAATTGATTTTTCCTTATTAAAAAACAGATTATTCGGCACAATTGATTACTACGATGTACAAACCCACGATCTATTATTAACAAGAAACATATCTCCGGTGCAGGGCATACCCGAGGTTACACAAAACATCGGACAAACTACTAATCACGGGTTTGAGGTCGGTTTAAACTCCATGAATATAAAAACAAAAGATTTTTCATGGTCAACAAATGCAAATTTTACAATTAATAGAAATAAATGGGCTGATGTATATGGTGATGGAAAAGATGATACATTAAGCCGGTATTTTATTGGTTATCCTATCGGATCAGACTTCGGATACGTTTTTAATGGCGTTTACCAATCAAATGATGATACAATAAATACGCCGCAGGGCAAGGTTAGCCCGGGATTTGCCAAAATACGGGACCTGAATGGTGACGGCAAGATAAACCAATTTGATAGAACTATTTTTTCAACCGGACAACCTGATTTTACATGGGGATTGGGTAACACATTCAGATACAAAAATTTAAGCTTATACATTTTTGTTCATGGAGTGCAGGGCAGAACTGATCCCAATAGTTTGATGTCAGATAATAATGTTGGTGATGGTGTTCGTAATACTACCATTGTAAAAAATTGGTGGACTCCAACAAATCCTACCAACGACTTTTATGCAAATGTAAAAGGAGCAACCAAAGGTCTGCCTGTATCCATTGTTCAAAATAGCAGCTTTGTAAGAGTTAAGGATATTTTATTGTCCTATGATTTTTCCGGAAGATTTTTGGAGAGCTCAAAGTTATCCAGGATGAAAGTTTATGTAGAAGCAAGAAATCCTTTCACCTTTACAAAATGGACGGGTCTCGATCCTGAATTCACTTCACAAACAGTTATTCCTTTTCAAAAAGAATTTGTAGTAGGACTTAATATCAGCTTCTAATTATAAAAATAAAATTATGAAAATATTGAATAAATTAATATTGGCTTCCCTTGTTACCCTTATGTTCGGAGCATGTTCTAAAGACAGGTTAAAAGAAGAGACTCCCAGTGTATTGACAGCAGACTTATTGTTTCAAAATAAAGACGGGTTTGAATTAGCACTGAACGGGTTACATGATGAAGTGAGAAGATACCGTTCAGGGCAACCTACTAATAATTCTCCTACCTCAACTAATTTCATCATGAATATGCAGGCTGTTGCAGGTGTTGATAATGTATTCGGTAATTATCGTGATGGCCTGATGGATGTATTTAATTTATATGGAACATTTAATAACCCCTCCGTACCACATTATCGCCATGTGTTTACCTGGCTCTACGAAACAATTAATGCAGCAAATACTTTAATTGGGAGGTCCACAAATCCTGAAATTAATTGGTCAGAGACAGAGAAGAACCGTATTCTGGCTGAAGCCAGATGTATTAGGGCATGGTGCTATCGCCACCTTACTAATTTATGGGGAGATGTTCCGTTAACACTTACCGAATCAAGCGGAACAAACATAAGAACAGATTGGGAAAGAACTCCGATTGCTCTCGTAAGGAAAGCAATGGAAGAAGATCTGATATTTGCATCACAAAATTTGCCTGATGTTTCATCAAGCGATATCAGGCTTGTCAAGGGTGCAGCGCAACATTATCTTGCAGAACTTTATTTGGCAATGGGGCAATATGATAAGGCTAAAATTGAAGCTACAAAAGTAATATCTAATACAGCCTATAGGTTAGTTACTGCCCGTTATGGAATTAATAGAAATAATGCCGGAACTCCTTTTGGCGATATGTTTATTGAAGGTAATTCTAAAAGAAGCCAGGGTAACACAGAGGCTTTATGGGTAATACAAAATGAGCAATTAGTAATTGGCGGAGAAGCCAATAATATTATGCGGAGAATGTGGGTTAATAGATACTGGAGCATTATTGTGGGTGGCAAAAATCCCATTCAAATTTCAGCTGAAAATGGAGGGAGGGGAATAGGCAGGCTTAGCCCGACAAGATTTGCTTTAAATCTGTTTGCAGCAAATGATGAAAGAGGTTCTGCTTTTTTATGGCGCTATTATTATATTCTCCGGGATGCTGGTTTTATCCCATCAGGCACTAACCCCAGAACCGGTGCAGCATACAAGTTAGGCGATACACTTTTTCTTGATAATTCCGGCATTGAGAAATTAAACAATCCTAACTGGCCAAGTACGAGGAAATGGGATTATGCAAGCCCGGTTGATGTTTTGATTGATCCTCAATATAATGACCAGGTTTTATTGCGTACCGCAGAAACTTATCTGGTTCTTGCAGAAGCTAATTTCCGTTTGGGTGATTTGCCAGGGGCAGCAGCAGCAATCAATGTATTGCGGGCAAGAGCTAAGGCTACATCTGTTACAGCTGCACAAATAACTATTGATTTTATATTGGATGAAAGATCAAGGGAATTATTTTCTGAAGAAGATAGAAGATATGTATTGGTGCGAACAAATAAACTTGTGGAAAGAGTAAAATTGTATAATAAAATATCTGCAAATACCATTACACTTAGAGATACTTTATTGCCTATTCCACAGGACGTAATTGATGCTAACTTAACTTCCAGAATGAGGCAAAACCCGGGTTATTAAGTTACACTACTTTAATCAAAAATGGAAAGCAGTGGTAAAATGAGGGAGAAATTAAAAGTAATTAAATCATTTACTTGCATAAAAATGCTTTACTCCTATGGATAACACAGTTTTCAATATCATATTCATCAGCTCAAGTTGATCCAACTTTCGATTCATGCTTTTTCGCAAGACGGGAACACAATTAACATAAATAATGATCCCGGCTCGAGGAATTATGGAAATCACTTTGTGAAATGTGGTTAAAAGAAATGGGCTTTATTTCATTTAAAAAAAAATGATGACATACTATGCGATTGA
>MWYX01000017.1:0-1099 GCA_002050465.1 Chitinophagales bacterium 65-1 | reverse complement strand
ATTAAAAGTAATTGAATCAGTTACATGCATAAAAAATGCTTTACTTCTACATAAAACTGTTTTTAATATCATATTCATGAGCCCAACTTGATCCACCTTCGATTGATTTCGCAAGGCGGGCACGCAATTGATATAAATAATAATCCCGGCTCTACAGAATTATGGAAATCACTTTGTGAAATGTGGTAAAAGAAATGGGCTTTATTTCATTTACAAAAAAATGATAACATACTATGCGATTGAATTTGTATAAGAAAATATCAGCCCTTTCATTTACTATTGCCGTAATATTTTTTTCCCCATGTATAAATGCGCAACATCCGGAAAAAATATCTTCATTTAAGAACCTCATTGCATTTACTACCCAAAACTCGGTAAAGCTTGAAATAACTTTTAATGAAGCTCCTTCCCCCAATACAAAGTTTGCTGTAAGAATTATGGATGATAAGTCGGGCAAAATTGTATTTGATCAGCCTGTCACCACTATTTTATCAAAAGAGGAAAAGAAGAGGGAATTTTTTATAAACAATCTTTCCCTTGATACATGGACACCAACAAATCCTAAACTCTATCAAGTAATATTTACTGCAACCGCTGATAATAAAATCCTGGAACAGAAGCAGCGCATAGGATTTCGTTTTTTTGAATCAAAGAATGGTAATCTACATTTAAATGGCAAACCGATTTTTCTTCGTGGCATTGCCATCAATCCCCCTGCCCGTGGTATTCCCGATAGCGTTGAGAAGAGCAGAAAGTTTGCGGAAGAATATGTAAAATTTATGAAGAGCATGAATGTGAATATTATCCGCATTCCTAACAATGAAACATGGTACAACGTATGTGATGAACTGGGCATGATGACCTTTGGTGGTAATTACAGCAGCACAGTGGATGATGAAAAGCCCCCTAAAGATTATGATAAAGCCGTTGCGTGGTATAAGAATGAAGCCTTTGCCCCCATTGCTTCTCATCCAAGCCTCATGATCTATGCAATGACCAACGAAGTGCCATATGAAGCCGAGATTGGAGTGAGATGGGAAAAGTTTTTATCCTATGCACATGCAGAATTAAAAAAATGGGATAACACACGCACTTATAT
>MWYX01000003.1 GCA_002050465.1 Chitinophagales bacterium 65-1 | reverse complement strand
ACCCAGCGCCCATCAGTAAATATTATTACAGGAACCATCAAAGCTAACTTCCCTGCACGGATTGCATTTAAAGTGAGCAGTAAAATTGATAGCCGCACTATTTTAGATGTTGGTGGTGCTGAACAATTGATCGGCAAAGGCGACATGCTGATAAGTTATAATGGCGAATTAACCCGCTTGCAATGTGCTTTTGTTGATACCCCGGAAGTAGACGAGGTTACAGAATTTATTGGTGACCAGCGAGGATACCCCCAGGCTTTTTTATTACCAGAATATGTTGATGAAAAAGAATTGGAAGCAAAAGGCTTTGATCTTAACGATAAAGACCCATCATTTAATGATGCTGCGAGGCTGATTGTTATGAGCCAGATCGGAAGTACTTCCCTTTTACAACGCCGCATGAAACTGGGCTACAATCGGGCAGGTCGGTTAATGGACCAGTTGGAAGCTGCAGGTGTTGTGGGTCCTAACCAGGGCAGCAAAGCCAGGGATGTGCTAATTAAAACGGATAGTGAATTACAGGAATATCTTAATGGTGGATAATATTTTCTTCTTTTAAAACCATCCAGTAAAATAATTTCATTTATTCTTTTCCCTGTACAACAATAACAATTTCCCCTTTAACAGGTTTTTGTTTAAAGTGGTTGCACACTTCTGCCAAAGTGCCCCGCTTATTTTCCTCAAACATTTTTGTAAGTTCCCTGCTTACACAACATTGCCTGTCTGCCCCAAAATAAGCAATACAATCTTCTAACGTTTTTACTAAACGCATGGGTGATTCGTAAAAGATCAGTGTTCGTTCTTCTTCTGACAGTTTTTTCATCAGGGTTTGCCTTCCTTTTTTTTGAGGTAGAAATCCCTCAAAAATAAAGCGATTAATAGGAAGGCCACTATTTACTAATGCAGGTACAAATGCTGTAGCCCCTGGCAGGCACTCAACTTTAATATCATTTTTTATACATTCTCTCACCAGCAAAAATGCAGGATCACTAATGCCGGGGGTACCTGCATCTGTTAGTAAAGCCATTATTTTTCCTCCCCTCATTTGATCTACCAAATGTTGTAAAACCTTATGCTCATTGTGCTGATGATAAGGTGTAACCGGCTTTTCAATACTATAATTTCGCAATAATACAGATGAAGTTCTTGTGTCTTCAGCTAAAATCAGGTCTACCGATTTTAAAATTTCAATGGCCCTGAAAGTTATGTCCGCAAGATTTCCGATGGGAGAAGGTACGAGGTATAACCCTCCTAAATCCTCCCTGAAGGGAGGACTTTGTTTGTTGTTTTCAAGATTGTTATTAGCATTCAAAATGTGATGACTATTAAAGTCTCCCTTTAGGGAGATCTAGAGGGTATTAATATGAATTGTGTATTCTTCCATCACCTGATTTGCCAAGAGTTTTTTTGCGGCTTCTTCAGCAATTGAAGCCGCTGCATCTTTTGTTGCTGCTTCAATTTGTAAATTAATGTGCTTTCCAATTCTTACATCAATGATATTTTGTAAGCCAAGATTTTTCAAGCCATCAGACACTGCTTTTCCCTGGGGGTCTAATAATTCCTTTAAAGGCATAACTTTTACTTCGGCGGTAAACATCATTTGAGTTGATTTTTATATACTAGAGATAAGATAGAATAAATGATAAAAATTACCGGCACTGCTATCCACTGCAAAAAAACTGCACTGACAAGTGCCGTCACAATTAATATCAGTTTTGGCAAATTATTTTTAAGTGTGTAATCTTTAAACTTTAATCCCATAAAGGGGATATTGCTGATCATTAAATAGCTTAGCAACAAGATTAATCCATATAGCAACCATTTATTTATCAAAATACTGCCAATTCCAAAAGTAGCTGCATTAAAATGCAATATCAAAGGGAAAGACGCTATTAATAAACCTACAGCCGGAGTAGGCAGTCCGGTGAAATCATATGATTGCGATTCCTCTATATTGAACTTTGCCAGGCGATAGGCCGCTGCACAACTCAAAACAAATGCAGGGATTAACCAACCTATAGCTATCTCGAGCCCATTTTCTTCTCTTGCAAAACTAAGGCGTAGTAACTGGTATAAAATTGTTGCCGGAGCTACGCCGAAGCTTACTACATCCGACAATGAATCCAGGTGCTTACCTATATCAGAGGTAGCACGCAAAAGGCGGGCAACAAAACCATCCAAAAAATCTACAATACCCGCAAGGCCAATAAAAACTGCAGCCCATGTTAGTTTTTCCGGAATATTAAAACTGCTGCCGCTATATTCATCATTTACATACATTATCACTGATTCAGTTTGCAACGCAAATACAATTGCTATGCATCCAAAAAATAAATTTAGTAGTGTGAAAAAGTTGGGAATATGTTTCATACTTGAGACTACAGTCCACGGTCGACTGACCACAGAATTAATTTAAAGAGTTTTTTAATGCCTGTAACATTTTAATTAACGAATCCAAAAAATCATACAGTTCCTTAAACTGCTCATCATTAATATATTTTCTACGCTTTGCTAAGTAAAGACAGGCCACAACTTCAATACCTGATCTTATTGAATAATTTAAAAAACGCTTGAATTCATCGTTGGATTGACCTGTAGAACCTTCCGCAATATTTAAATTGATGGAATCGGCTGCTTTTTTTATCTGTTGAGTTAGACTAAATAATTCTTCTTTTGGAAATGTTCTTGTCAGTAAATGAATCTTATCTGCAAGATCAAGCGACAATTGCCAGACCTTAAGATTTTCAAATTTAAAAGGCATGTTTTCCAGTTGGTTTAGAAAAGCTTTGCTGTGGACTGCGGACTGTGGACTGTTGACTTTTTGTCTTCATCAACGCTTCAATTTCTTCAACGGTTATAGGAATATTTTTCATCAGATCTTTGTTTCCATTCCGGGTAACCCAAAAATTATTTTCTATTCTTATTCCCATTTGTTCTTCTTCAATATAAATACCGGGCTCAACGGTAAATACCATCCCGGCTTTTATGGGTTCTGTCCTGGTACCGAGGTCATGCACATCTACCCCCAAGTGATGGGAAATGCCATGATACAAATATTTGCGGTAAGCCCTGTTATCAGGATTTTCATTTTTTACATCTGATTTTTTGAGAAGACCTATTTTTTGAAAGATAATTGTTGCTTCCTCTCCTACTTTTTCTGTATAGTCAATTATGCTTATACCTGGTTTTAAAATACTCGCAGCATATTGATGCAAATGTAAACAGGCATTGTAAACCGTTTTTTGCCTTCGGCTAAATTTTCCATTTACGGGAACTGTTCGTGTAAGATCAGCAGCATAATTACCATAACTGGCACCAAAATCCATTAATATTAATTCCCCGGCTTTACATTCTTTGTTATTACTTACATAATGCAAAATTCTTGCACTGTCTCCACTGGCAATAATACTTCCATAAGCTGTACCTGTAGCTCTTTGTGATAGAAATGAATGCCATATTTCTGCCTCAATTTCATATTCTGTTACGCCTGGCTTGATAAATTGCAATAATCTTCTGAAAGCCACCTCTGTAATATCCATGGCTTTTTGCATTACTTCAATTTCCAAAGGAGATTTAATAGCTCGTAATTCTTTCAAAATTTTAGAACTTCGCCTGTAATTATGCAAAGGATAACGGTTGCGCATTTCTTTTGCAAAGCGGTAATCTCTTACAGGTACTACGTTTGCTTTGCGATCATTCTCATTCGTATTTAAATAAATTATATCCGCATAATGTATCCACGGCTGCAGCATCGCATCAAGACTATCCAGCCAAACAATTGTTTTTATCCCTGAAATATTTTGCCCTTCTGCAGAAGTTAGCCTGTGCCCGTCCCACTTTTCTTTTAATTCATTCGGGCGTACTAATACCAATAATTCTCTGTATTTAGCATCCGGGTTATCCGGAAATAATATCAGCATTGTATCTTCCTGCTCGATACCTGTAAGCCAGTACAGGTCAGCATTTTGTTTAAAAGGATGAAGTGAGTCACCATTAGCAGGCAGTTCATCATTGCTATTAAAAATTGCTATGGAATTCTTTTCCATCTTATCAGTGAATCGTTTCCGGTTTTGAATAAAGATGTCGCAATTGAGAGGGAGGTATTTCATTTAAAATAATTTTAACCGGTGCAATATACAAAGCCGTATTCTAATATTAATACCGCCCGTTTAAACGTGTGAAAAGTGATAGAAAAAACACAATAAAAAATCAAAAAAACGATTGTGGTAAGGCAATCCCCTTTTATCTTTACAAACACAACAAACGATTGTTATATGTCAGTCCCCACTATGCTTTCATTGCCGAAGAATGCATTTATAAATCTTGGAATAAAATCCGCAGAAAATGTTCACTACCAATTAACCCCGGAGGAGTTAACGGAACAAACGATTGCAAGAAAAGAAGGTGTTTTAAATGATACCGGAGCGCTTGTAATAAAAACAGGAGAATTTACGGGACGCAGCCCCAAAGACAAATACATTGTAAAAGATGATCTTACTTCAGAGTCTGTGCATTGGAATGAGTTTAATATTCCTATCGAACCAAAATATTTTGATCAGTTATATAAAAAGATGCTCACTCATCTTGAAAATAAAGAAATTTGGGTTAGGGATTGCTATGCCTGTGCTGATCCTGAATACCAGCTGAATATCAGGGTAATAAATGAAAACCCATGGAGTAATTTATTTGCACATAATATGTTTTTGCGTCCTAAAGAAGAAGGGCTTGAAAATTTTAAACCTGACTGGCATATTATACAGGCGCCAACATTTAAGGCTGTTGCAGCAACTGATGGAACACGGCAGCACAATTTTGCTATAGTAAACTTCACTAAAAAAATTATAATTATTGGTGGTACAGGCTATACAGGTGAAATGAAAAAAGGAATTTTCACCATTCTGAACTTCATTCTTCCGCATGATAAACATGTATTAAGTATGCATTGCTCTGCTAATATGGGTGATGCCGGAGATACTGCAATATTTTTTGGCTTAAGCGGTACAGGCAAAACAACTTTGAGTGCTGATCCCAAAAGACATTTAATAGGTGACGATGAACATGGATGGACGGAGAATACCGTATTTAATTTTGAAGGGGGGTGTTATGCAAAAACTATTGATCTAAGCGAAGAAAAAGAACCGGAGATTTATCGTGCCATACGTCCCGGGGCCTTATTGGAGAATGTAACTTTTACAGAAGGAACAAATAAAATAGACTTCTCAAGCAAAGAAATTACCGAGAATACAAGAGTTAGTTATCCTTTACATTTTATCAGTAACGCATTAGAACCTTCCATCGGTAAACCTCCGAAAAATATTTTCTTTTTAACAGCAGATGCTTATGGAATTCTTCCACCCGTAAGTAAATTATCCGCTGGGCATGCCATGTACCAGTTTGTTTGCGGTTATACTGCAAAGGTTGCCGGCACCGAAGCAGGGGTAACAGAGCCAAAAGCTACGTTCAGTGCATGTTTTGGAGCGCCCTTTTTACCATTGCACCCTGTACAATATGCTGAAATGCTGGGTAAAAAAATAAGAGAACAAAAAGTAAATGTTTGGATGATAAATACAGGATGGAGCGGGGGAGCTTACGGCACAGGAAGTAGAATTAAACTTTCTTATACAAGAGCTATGATCACAGCAGCACTGGATGGAACATTGGATAACGCAAAATTTGAGGCTCACCCGGTATTTGGAATGATGATGCCTAAAGAATGTCCTGGTGTTCCTTCTGAAATTTTAAACCCAAGAAATACATGGGCGAATACAGCAGATTATGATGCAAAAGCAAAAGATCTTGCTGAACAATTTATTAAGAATTTTTCAAAATATGCCAGTGCTGCAGGAAAGGAAACATTGAGTGCTGCGCCAAAAGTGTAAAATCATTTTTAAAACAAGCCATATAGCTGGGCATCAACCTGGTTAATTATTTTGCCAAGATCTTCCTCATTTTCAGCAAATTTATTTTTATCAGCATCAATAATTAATAAGGGGCCTTCTTTGTAGGTTCCAATCCATTTGTTATAAAATTCATTTAGCTTTTTTAAATAGTCAAGCCGGATATTTTCCTCATATTCTCTTCCACGCTTTTGAATTTGAGCAACCAATGTGGGTACGGATGCATTAAGATATATAAGCAGATCGGGTGGCTTCACCATGCTTTTAAGAGTTTCAAAAAAAGTGTAATAATTGTCAAAATCCCTCTTAGCCATTAACCCCATATCGTGCAAATTCGGGGCAAAAATATTCGCATCTTCATAAATTGTCCTGTCTTGGATTACAGTTTCGGTACCCCGATGAATTTCCAGCAACTGGGTTAAGCGGCTGTTTAAAAAATATATCTGAAGATTAAAACTCCATCGCGGCATCTCTTCATAAAAATCATTGAGGTAAGGATTATGATCCACATCTTCAAACTGAGGAATCCATTTGTAATGCTTGCTTAATAATTCAGTTAATGTTGTTTTACCGGCACCTATGTTTCCGGCTACTGCAATGTGTTTTGGTTTTTTAGCTTTTGCCATAAAATTTCGAAGATCGAAGTATGAAAATCTAAAATAAACAATATATCCTCATAATCCCTTGAATCACAAAAATGAGGGCCAAAAAGGCTAAAAATAATTTAAGCCCATAGCTTGTCTTACTATTTTAATGGTAGCTTCTGAACTTTTACGTGCTTTCTCCGCACCCTGCAGCAGCACTTTTTGCAAATATTTTTCATCTTCCAATATTCTGTTTACTTTTTTACGAATAGGAGAAATAAATTTTATCATATCCTCAGCCAGTTGTTTCTTTAAATCACCATACCGAATATTGCAACTGTTATAATCATCCTCATATTTCTTTGTTATATCACTTGAAGAAACAAGACTCATCAGTAAAAAAATATTATCTATATACTCTGGCTTTACAGAATTATTCTCTGTAGGCCCACTGTCTGTTTTTGCTTTCATCACTTTCTTCCTTATCAAGTCATCATCATCGGCGAGGTATAAAGTTGCTAACTGATTTTCACTTTTGCTCATTTTGCCTTCACCATCCAGCGAAGGAACTTTTACCAGGTTGTTGCTGTAATTAAATGCAACGGGTTCAGGAAAAACATCTCCATAACGATGATTGAACCGGTTGGCAAAATTTCTTGCCATCTCCAGGTGCTGTTCCTGGTCTTTACCCACAGGTACATATTTGGCACGATGCAAAAGAATATCTGCTGTTTGTAAAACAGGGTAGGTTAGTAACCCTGCATTTGCATTATCGGGCTGTAATCGGATTTTCTCTTTAAATGTTGCTGTTTTTTCCAACTCACCTTTGTAAGCAAGCATATTTAAATACAGGTACAATTCCGCGGTTTCATATACATGGCTCTGGCAATACAAAGCAACTTTATCAGGGTCCAGCCCACAGGCAATATTTTCTGCCAAAACCCGATGCACATTAGCTTTCAGAAGTTTTGTATCAGGATGTGTTGTTAATGAATGCAGATCGGCCACCATAAAAAAACATTCGTATTCATCCTGCATTTTTACATAATTGCGGATAGCGCCAAAATAATTACCCAGGTGAAGAAAACCTGTTGGCCGAATACCACTCATTACTATCTCTTTTTTTTCAATAGTTTGTAGTTTGTGATTTGTAGTTTGTAGTTGGGGCATCTTACCGATTTTTGAACTTCTGCCCTTTAATTGCAGTTTTGTTTAAATAAGAAACAAATGAAGTTATCATTTTTGTTAACTCATCTGCCAATGTAAATAATTCTGAAAATAATTCTTTAGAGAGATATTTATTATCTAGACCCCTGTAAAGCTGAGATTTATATTCTCCAACTTCTCCTTTTGCGATTGTTAGTGAATTAATGAACTCAAATTTACTGCTTCTTTCAAAACCTTCTGCAATATTATCTATAATTGAACCTACGGATCCTCTTATTTGATCTTTATATCGATAATCTTCATTGATGGGCTTAATAAAAGTTAATGGGTATGTTTTTTGAGAGAGCAGTCTTGCTTTTTGCCAAATTTCCAATTCTTCAAATTTTTGTATGGTAGCCATAAATCTAAGATAGCTACAAACTATAAACTATTATATATTTGTTTGATAGAAGCGATAAAGAAAATAAGTTTGTAGTTCATCGCAACAACAAACTACAAACTACAACTACAAACCATAAACGATTGTCTTCAATTATTCATCTCAATAAAATAGATAAAAGTTACTACCTGGGTCAGCAGGAATTAAAAGTGCTCAAAGGTATTACTATGGATATTTTTAAAAACGAATATGTGGCTTTGATGGGACCAAGCGGAAGCGGCAAATCCACTTTAATGAATATTTTAGGTTGTCTTGATTCTCCATCAGGAGGACAATATATTTTAAATGAAAAAGATGTGAGCAAAATGCCTGATAACGATCTTGCTGATGTTCGCAATAAAGAAATTGGATTTGTGTTTCAGCAATTTAATTTATTATCTAGATTAACAGCCGCTGAAAATGTAGCACTGCCCCTGGTTTACAATGGTACCCCAAAAAAACAAAGGCTGGAGCAGGCACTTGAAATGCTTAACAGGGTTGGCCTTGCAGACCGCAGTCACCATAAACCCAATGAACTTTCCGGAGGGCAGGGACAGCGTGTAGCTATTGCTCGTGCTTTGGTAAATAATCCTTCCATAATTTTGGCAGATGAACCTACCGGAAACCTGGATTCGATTACATCGGGGGAAATAATGGATATTTTTGGAAAAATACATGATGAAGGAAATACAGTTATCCTTGTAACTCACGAAGTGGATATCGCTAATTATGCTCATCGTGTAATTCGTTTAAGAGATGGGGTTGTTGAAACTGATACCGTTACCAAGAATAAGTCAATGGTTATTGGTCATTAAATTACATAATACTATTTAGTGACGATTGACTTATTGACAAAATGACTTTTATTATATGTTACAAAAAATTTATACAAAGACAGGCGACCTTGGTAAAACAAGTTTGATTGGGGGAACAAAAGTTTCTAAAAGCAATATCCGTATAGAAACTTATGGAACAATTGATGAATTGAATTCATACATTGGATTGGTTAGTGATCATTGCAATGATGGCCATTCAAAAAATCTTCTAAAAGAAATTCAGGACAGATTATTTACTATTGGTTCTTCATTGGCTTGTGATCCTGACAAAGAGCAAAAGCTAAAAATTCCCGATCTTAAAGAAGAAGATATTAAACTGCTGGAAAAAGAAATTGATGCGATGAATGAAAAATTACCGGAGATGAAACATTTTATTTTACCCGGTGGCCATATTGCGGTGTCCACAACTCATGTTGCCCGTTGCGTATGCCGTCGTGCTGAAAGATGGTGCGTGAATATGATGGAACAAAATTTATTTGTTGAGCCCCGGATCATCAAATACCTTAATCGCCTCAGTGATTACCTTTTTGTTTTGGCAAGATATGTCGGGCATTTGCTTAAAACACCTGAGATAACCTGGAAGCCCAGAGTTTAGTTGCCAGTTAAAAGATACCATTTCACAGTTTGTAACGCAACCTCTTCTCCGATAATTTTTATTCTTCTTCTACTTAATGTATTTTGAAATTATTTATCTAACATTGATAATATAAAAAACTTCCATTAATAATATTGAACCATATATTTTAGGTGTAGATATAGGAACCGGCAGCATTAAAAGTGTTGCGGTAAACTACAGCGGTGTAATTTTTTCCGTTAACCAGGTTCACTATCCAACTCCTGTTCCGGAGATCAATACTTCAGAACAGGACCCAGGAATTATCTGGGAGGCATTTGTTAAATGTGTATCTGAACTGGTACTAAAATTAGAGCAAGAGCCTGTAGCCCTATGTTTCAGCAGCGTTATGCATAGCCTTATTGCTGTTGATAAAAACGGGATACCTATTTCAAAGATGATTACCTGGGCTGATGTTAGAAGTGCGGATATTGCTGAGAGAATATTAGCATCAGAACATGGAGAAGATATATACCGCAAAACAGGCACACCCATTCATCCCATGTCTCCTTTATGTAAGATAATCTGGATACGGGAAAACGATAAAGACCTATTTAGCAGGACATACAAATTTATTTCGATCAAAGAGCTTGTATGGTTTAAATTATTTAGTGAATTTAAGGTTGATATTTCTATTGCATCAGCAACAGGGTTATTAGATATAGAAAACAACCAATGGTATAAAAAGTGCCTGGAGCTTGCAGGAATAAATTCTGATAACCTTTCTAAACCGGTACATACCGGCTATAGCCGTAAGAATTGTGATGCAAAATATTTGAGAGATTTGAATATTTCGGCTGATGTTTTATTTATTACAGGAGCAAGTGATGGTTGCCTTGCAAATGTTGGCAGCTTTGCGATAAATGAAAATGATGCATCATTAACCATTGGCACCAGTGCGGCAATACGGTTTACAAGAGATGCCCCGATATATAATTATGAGGCAATGACCTTTAATTATAAATTGGAGGAAGATATTTTTATTTGTGGTGGAGCAATAAATAATGGTGGCAACATTTTACAATGGCATCTAAAAAACTTTCTTGGCAAAAAATCACTCACTCAAGCAGATTATGATTCTTTATTTCAGGAGGTGGAGAAAATTAAACCCGGTGCTGATGGATTACTTTTTCTTCCCTATTTAAATGGTGAGCGGGCCCCACATTGGGATGCAAAAAGTTGTGGTAGTTTTTTCGGTATAACATCTAATCATTCTCAGCCTAACTTTTCAAGAGCAATAATTGAAGGGGTCTGTTACGCTTTAAATGATGTATTGAGATCAATAGAAACTAATGGGGGTACGATTAATCAATTGAATGTTAGTGGTGGTTTTGTTGCTTCCACAACCTGGATGCAAATATTGGCAGACATAACAGGAAAACGAATTTGCATTATTCAAACTAACGATGCCTCAGCAATAGGTGCCGCATACCTGGGGTTAAAG
>MWYX01000068.1 GCA_002050465.1 Chitinophagales bacterium 65-1 | reverse complement strand
CCATAAACCAACCTGCAGGAACATCCGGGCTGGTTATAAAATAAATAAAATGCTTGCTGTAAATATGGGTATTACAAATCTTTTTAATACGGAACAAAGAGAATTCGCAGGCTCGCCTTCCATCGGACGATTATTTTCGTTGGAAATGAAATTGCATGTTCCTAACGGTAGTGACAAAGAAAAAGATCGGCCTCTATAATGTGATTTATTTTATGAATTCTTATTAACCTCAAAAACCCCGGCTCTCCATGCGAGTCGTTTGGACAAACTATTTCAAATAGCTCTTAATATATTTTACCCACGTATTAATAAAGTAAGCATTACGGGCATTACTTGTTTTGGAATCGCTTAAATGCATAAAAACTTTTGAGCCATCGCAATCAGTAGATAAAACCACATCCAGGCGTTCCTCTTTTGCTGATGGAATTTTTAAGCCAACAAATCTTGTTTTTCCAATATTAAAATCAAATGCTTCAGGAATGGATTTCTTTTTATCAGTAAGAATTACAGCAATTTTTTCTAATTCAGCAACAAATTTACGAAGCTGAGTATTTTCCACGGGGAAAAAGTTTTTGTGTTTATGTTCTACAGTAACTGCATTAGTATAGGTAAGAGGAATGGAGAAATTCTTATCAATAAGCGCATACTTTTGAGAATAACAAACAGCGGAACCGAACAATAAAAAAGCAAGTAAAAAATATTTCATAATTCTTATAGTCTGTAAAATTATAATTTTAGTTGTACTCTCCAAATACTTCCCGCAATGTGTTTGAAATTTCACCAAGCGTGCAATAATTTTCTACAGCATCAATTACGGCAGGCATTAGATTTTCTCCACTTATAGCTTTTTCTTTTATAGTCTGAAGAGATGCTATAGCTTTATCTTTCTCTCTTTTTTGTTTTAAAGATTTTAGTTTCTGAATCTGCAATAGCCTTATACTGTCATCTATTTTGAATGAAGGCGGTAAAATATTTTTCTCATTTTTAAATTTATTTACCCCAACAATTATTTTTTCGCCTGATTCAATTTTGCGTTGATATTCATATGCGCTTTTTGCAATTTCATTTTGAATAAATCCCTGTTCAATTGCTGTAACACTTCCTCCTAATGCATCAATTTTTTCCATAATTTTCCTTGCTTCCTTTTCCATTTTATTAGTTAGCGTTTCAATAAAATAGCTTCCACCCAGCGGATCAGCTGTATCTGCAATTCCGCTTTCGAACGCTGCGATTTGTTGTGTTCGCAAAGCTATACCGGCAGCTTCTTCAGTAGGAAGATTTAATGCTTCATCATAACCATTAGTATGCAGGCTTTGTGTTCCGCCTAAGACTGCTGCTAACGTTTGGATTGTAACTCTGCTTATATTATTCAAAGGTTGTTGTGATGTTAATGTACTGCCCCCGGTTTGTGTGTGAAAGCGAAGCATCATAGCTTTTTCGTCAGTTGCACCTGCCTCTTTCATAATTTTTGCCCACATTCTTCTTGCAGCCCTGAATTTTGCCACTTCTTCGAATAAATTATTATGGGCATTAAAAAAGAAAGAAAGGCGTTTGCCAAATATATTTATATCCAGACCTTTTTCCATTGCTGCCTTCACATAAGCCTTTCCATTACTAAGTGTAAAAGCAACTTCCTGTACTGCAGTACTGCCTGCCTCACGGATATGATATCCCGAAATAGAAATTGTATTCCACTTTGGTAGTTCCTTGCTGCACCATTCAAATACATCAGTTATAATACGCATAGAAGGTTTGGGAGGGTATATGTAAGTTCCCCTTGCAGCATATTCTTTTAGAATATCGTTTTGAATTGTGCCTGTTAATTTGGAAAGATCAGCGCCTTGTTTTTTTGCCAGTGCAACGTATAATGCCAATAAAATAAAGGCTGTTGCATTTATTGTCATAGACGTGGAAATATCCTGCAGCCGGATATCTTTAAAAAGGTTTTCCGTGTCCTCCAGTGAATCTATTGCCACACCAACCTTTCCTACTTCGCCATCTGCCAACGCATGATCACTATCGTAACCTATTTGAGTAGGAAGATCAAAAGCAACACTTAACCCTGAAACTCCCTGGGATAATAAATATTTGTATCGTTTATTACTTTCTTCTGCTGTGCTAAAACCTGCATACTGCCGCATTGTCCAAAGTCTGCCCCGATACATATCAGCCTGTATGCCACGGGTAAAAGGAAACTGCCCAGCCTCCCCAAACCCCTCCGGAGGAGGGGCTTTTGAAAGATCGTTCGGTGTGTAGATCCTTTTTATTTCGATGCCACTATCTGTATATTTTTTTCTCATCAAATTATTTAAGACTCACAAAGTCTCCCTTTAGGGAGATTTAGAGGGTTTTACATTATCTTCTTGGCTTCAAAATTCAAAGCTTCTAAAACAATTGTATGTAAAGAAGCTTTAGGGTTATTCATAAGATAATCTATGATTTGTTTATTAAGATCCATAGCAGTTGCCTGAAAAGGCAGCGTGGATGCTAACTGATTTACTATATAAATATTTTGCTCTTTTAAATTATGCACTGCTCTCCATGCCTCCGGAGAAACATATACCTGCTGACTTATATTATATTCATATTCAGTTTTAATAGCATCTACCAATGCGGCCTGCATTTGCTTTGCAGAAACACCGGCATTTGGAATCCGGGAAATAAGATTCTGCAAAGCAATACGTTCGGCAACAAGGGCCAGCCTTTCATAAGCCTGCAGACGTAATTTAATAGTCTCATTATTTATTCCTGTTCTTTCTCTTATTGAATTTTTCATGTCGCTGAATTCTGTTATTAACCACACTACTGCCAATACAATAACCCCAAGAAGAACAACAGCTACAGTTTCAAATGTTGACATACTCTTAATTTTCCAACAAAAGTAAACATCCATAGGCAAACGTTTGTAATTTTGCTATATGGAAACAGCAACTATAGCCCCCGTAACCTTTACACAAGGTGCAATTAATGAAATTAAAAGACTTATGAATGAGGAAGGTTTTGATTCTTCACAATTTCTGAGAGTGGGAGTAAAAGGGGGTGGATGCTCGGGAATGACTTATGTTTTAGGTTTTGAAAAAAAAGAAGATAAGGATGATATTTTTGAAATAGATGGAATTAACTGCATCATAAATCCTGCTCATGGAATTTATCTTACCGGTATGGAAATACATTGGGAAGGGGGATTAAATTCCCGTGGTTTTACTTTCAACAATCCCAATGCAAGTACAACTTGTGGCTGCGGAACGAGTTTTGGGGTGTAGGTATTTGTGTTTAATGCAATGCTCTCTTCTTAATTATGCCGCCTTTTATATCATTGATGCTTTGGTAAATAATAACTGCCTCAGAATCGATCTTGTTTATCTCGGTATGTAAATTACCTACTTCAAGACGTGTAATAACAGTATAAAGAATATCCTTATCCAAACTCTTTGCCCCATGTCTTCCATACCCCTCTGACCCGGTGTATATGGCTTTTACTGAGTAAAACTGCAGCAACTTCGGTACCGTCAAGTACTGCCCCACCCCGCATCGCAAGACCAATACCTGTTCCAATAAAAAAGCCTCCAAAAATTGCCGTAAGTAAATTATCTGGTGTAACATCAGGATAAGGAACAATTGCGAGGCATAAAGCAAGACCTAAAATTGCCAATGAAGTTTTAACTGCGAAGTCTAAACCAATAGTTAACAAAAAACCCGTTTAAAAAATTAAACGGGTTTCAAAAAAATTATTAATCAGAATTATTATGCCTTTGCTGTAACCTTCTTTACCGCTTTATTTGCATTTTCTGTTGTAAGATCAGCGGAGCCCAATGGTTTGTTCTTTGCAAAGTCAACAAGGATTGGGGCGGCCACAAAAATGGAGGAATAAGCGCCTGTTGCCACACCTATCAACATTGCAAATGCAAATCCCCTGGTTACTTCTCCACCGAAAATAAACAGGATAAGCAATGTTAAGAATACTGTTACAGATGTCATAATGGTACGACTTAATGTATCATTGATAGCACTGTTAATAATGGTTGCTTTGGTTGCCCCTTTCATACTCTTGCTGTATTCACGTATCCGGTCAAACACAACTACAGTATCGTTCATAGAGAAACCTATAACAGTTAGGATAGCAGCAATAAAATGCTGGTCAATTTCCAGCGGAAAAGGAACAATGTCTTTAAAGAAAGAAAAGACTGCTAATGTTACCAATACGTCATGCAACAATGATACAATAGTCCCCAAAGAATATCTCCAGTCGCGAAAGCGAATAAAAATGTAAAGGATAATAGCCAGCAGCGCAAATATGGTTGCCTGTACAGCTCCTTTTTTTAGATCATCAGAAATTGTTGGCTGAACCACCTGTGACCCCTGTTTATTATTTTTTAAAAAGCTTTCATAAGTAGTGCCCGGCGCCAGTTGATTTTTTAGCCCCTGGTACAAACGCGTTTGCACAATACTGTCCGCATTATCCACACCTTTCATAAACGAGGTGGTAATATTTAAATGCCGGCTATCGCCAACTGTTTTAATTACCGGGTACTCACCGCCAAAAGCATCTTTTAAATTATTTCTTATATCATCATTCTTTACAGCTTTGTCAAACTGAATAGTATAACTTCTTCCCCCTTTAAATTCCACACCTTCGTGAAAGCCATTAAAGAAAGAAGCTACTCCTAACAGTAAAACCACAACAGAAATTCCATACGCCACTTTCCTATATTCAATAAATTTATACTTCGCATTTCTAAAAACGCGTTTTGAAACTGCAGTAAAATATTTAAAGTGTCTTTGCTTATTTGTCCATATATCAGTTACCAATCTTGATAATAAAATACCGCAGAACAATGAGAGGGCTATACCCAACATTTGTGTGGTTGCAAAACCTCTCACCGGACCGAGACCAAAGTAATACAAAATTGCAGCTGTTAAAAAGGTAGTAACGTGAGCATCAAGAACGGGTGCTAGTGAGCGCCTGTATCCATCGTTGACTGCCTGGGCATAGCTCTTACCACGGGTAAGCTCATCTTTAATTCTTTCAAAAATAATTACGTTTGTATCCACAGCCATACCAATGGTAAGTACCAGACCTGCAATCCCTGCTGCAGTTAAAGTGGCGCCTAAAGCGCTTAATACACCAACGGTAAAAAGTAAGTTTAATATTAATGCAATGTTGGCAACCCAACCGCTGGTATTATAATACACCAGCATTAAAATAAATATTACAATAAAAGATATTCCAAATGCCATTGCACCACCGTTTACAGCTTCCTTACCAAGGGTTGGCCCTACGGTTTGTTCCTGAACAATTTTAGCGGGGGCATCCAGCTTACCGGATTTTAAAATATTGGCAAGATCCTGGGCTTCGTCAACTGTAAAACTTCCGCTTATTTCAGAACTTCCGCCCTCAATGGGGCCGATTACATTTGGGGCTGAATAAACAATATCATCCAATACAATGGCAATAGGTTTGCCCACATTGTCAGTAGTAAGTTTAGCCCAGGTTCTGCTTCCTGCAGGTGTCATCTGCATTTTTACAGCCGGCCTGCTTCTTTCATCATATTGCTGACTGGCTTCTTCTACGCCTTCACCTTCCAATTTTGCTTTTTCGCTTCCGGGAATAGTTTTAATAGCATACAATGACACAAACTTTTTAGAGCTTTTTGCATCTTTTTCTTCAATGCCATATAAAAATTTAAGATTAGCAGGAAAATTATTTTTTACTACATCAAGATTTAAATATTGATTGGCCTTAGCCGTATCTTTTAATTCAAGACTGGCAATAGCAGAAGAATATAATTGTTTACCATTTTTATCCTGTTGAGACCCGATAAAACGAATTGTATTAATCAGCGGCTTATCATTTTTCGTCAGAACATTTTTGGTTGTATCCTTTACACTTTTAGAGGTATCGGCTACCGTTTTAGAAGTATCTGGAGTTACTCCGTTTAAATAATTTTGCAATGCTTTATCAGCATCTTCTATATTTTTCCCAATCTCACCTATATTATAAACTTCCCAAAATTGAAGATTAGCAGATGATTGCAATAATTTTCTTACCCTCTCTGCATCCTGAACACCTGCCAGTTCAACGGTAATAATGCCTTTGTTTTCATCAAGGTTAATGTTAGGCTGGGCAACGCCAAACTTATCAATACGCTTTAATAAAATTTTATAGGTTTGATTAATGGCACCTTTGGCAATTGTTCTTATTTCTTCTGTTACTTTATCATCACTGTCTGTAACCTTAATATTTTTTCCTGCGCCAGCAAATATCGATGACAGATTTGCCGAAGGATTTTGTTTTTTGAACGCATCTCTAAACAAGGTAATATAATCTGCATCACTGTTTTGTTTCAGCCGGGTAGCTTCAGCCAATGCATTTAATAACTGTGGATCTTTAGGATTGTTGCTGAGAGATTTAATCAACCCTTCAAGGCTTACATCCATTGTAACGTTCATGCCCCCTTGCAGATCAAGCCCCAGGTTTAATTCATTCTCCTTTGCTTTTTGATAAGTAGTTCCTACTACCGGATAAATTTTCGTATCCTTTGTGCTGTCAAGCAGTCTCATAAACCGGGCTCTCACAATATCTTCTTTTTCTTCTCCTTTAGCGTTAGGATAACCTTGCCTGACCTGCTTCTCAGCTTTGGCTTTCATCGCATTTTCATGGCCGTTTACAACCCATGTAAAGGATAACTGGTAGACAGAAATAAGTATTAAAAAGATTGCAAAAAACCAAACCAAACCTTTAAGTCTCATGTATTAATTTTTAGAAGTTCGCAAAGATAAGGTTTTGAGAGTGAATGTAGATAGAGTCATAAGAAGTTTAGGAATCATTTTCCGCTTAGTTTAAATACCTGGAACCATTAATTGCAAATTTTGCCAAAGATGATTTTGGTAGCTGGTTTTGTATATTTTTGACCCTCATGAAGTTTATCAATTTAAAGATTAAGGAATTACTGATTTTAATAGTTTTTATTGCTTCCTGTAATCCTGTAAAGAAAATGCAAACAGAAACTATAACTCCTAAAGCTGCAACAGTGGTTTTACCTGATGGAACAAAAACAGATGTATTTCTGGAAGATATTTTAAAACAATATCCACAATATTTTGATAGTATTCTTGCGCATAAAAAGGACTGGAATGTGCAAATTATTTATACTCAGGTCAACAGGGGTAAAAACAATTTACCGAAACTTACCAACTATTATTTTAATGTAAATTCAGCCCGATATTTTTACCCGGCATCCACTGTTAAACTCCCAACTGCTTTGCTTGCCTTACAACGTATAAATGAATTAAAAACAACAGGTATCAATATCGATAAAAATACCACCATCATTACAGAATCAGGGTACAGCGGACAGACATCTGTATATAACGATCCTACTGCGTCTGATGGCAGACCAACTATTGCAAATTATATTAAGAAAATATTTCTCGTAAGTGATAATGATGCACAGAACAGGTTGTATGAGTTTTTAGGTCAGGAATATTTAAATGACCAACTACATAAAAAAGGTTATGAAGAAGTGCAGATATTGCACCGGTTACAACTTGCTTTAAGCGAAGATGAGAACAGGCATACTAATCCTGTGAAATTTTTAGATGCAAATAATAATGTTTTATATCAACAACCATTAGCGTTCAATCAAACCAAATATGCAAAGAGAAATGATACATTGGGAAAGGCATACTACAAAAGCGATCAATTAATTAATGGTGCAATGGATTTTAGTAAGAAGAATAGAATAAGCCTTGAATCCCTTCATACTATCCTTAGAAGTATAATATTTCCAAACAGTGTTTTACCAAAGCAACGATTTAAACTTACGCCTGAAGATTTTAAATTTCTATATCAATATATGTCACAATATCCGGCAGAGTCTGCCTTTCCTCCTTATGATTCTACCAATTACCAGGATGCCTTTGGAAAATTTTTATTATATGGCTCACAAAAAGGGAGCCTTCCGAAAAATATAAGAATCTTCAATAAGATAGGAGATGCTTATGGACACCTGCTTGATGTGGCCTACATAGTTGACTTTGATAAAAAAATTGAATTCTTTTTATCTGCTGAAATTTATTGCAATACAGACAATGTTCTCAACGATGATAAATATGATTATGAAACAACTGGATATCCTTTCATGAAAAATCTTGGTAAAGTAATCTATGATTATGAAATAAACCGAAAACATGAACACTATCCTGATCTTTCAACATTTAGAATGGTGTACGATAAATAAACAGTTGTAAAAAGTTACTTTTGTTGCCGATAAAAAAATCATATGCAGCTTTCATCCTTATTATCAAGATTTTCAGAGCCGGAAACATTAAGGATGGCGAAACTTACAAGGGAGCTTGTAAGTAAAGGAATTGATATCATAAGTCTTAGCCTGGGTGAACCTGATTTTGATACCCCCAAACATATTAAGGATGCTGCGAAAAAAGCTATTGATGAAAACTGGAGTCACTATACACCGGTTGCCGGTTATGCTGACCTTCGTGAAACAATATGTAATAAATTTACAAGAGACAATAATCTTAGTTATAAGTCTGAACAAATAGTAGTAAGCACCGGCGCCAAACAAAGCATAGCCAATGTAGTTTTAAGCGTTGTTGATGAAGATGATGAAGTTATTATTCCAACACCATATTGGGTTAGCTATTCTGCCATTGCAGGATTTGCAAGAGGCACGGTAAAGTTTATAAATGCAAAGCCCGAAAATGGATATAAAATAACACCGGACGAATTAGAATCTGCGATAAGTTATAAAACAAAACTTTTCATTTTTTCGTCTCCCTGTAATCCGACAGGGGCTATTTATACTAAAGAAGAATTGAAAAGCCTGGCTGATGTATTTGAAAAGTTTCCACGAATATTTATTATCAGCGATGAAATTTATGAGTACCTGAATTATGTTGGTAAACATGAAAGTATTGCACAGTTTGAAACACTTAAAAACCGGGTAATTGTAATAAATGGACTGAGTAAAGGCTTTGCTATGACAGGATGGAGGCTGGGTTACAGTGCATCTTCACCGGAAATTGCAAAAGCTTGTGAAAAAGTACAGGGGCAGATCACCAGCGGCGCCAATGCTGTTACACAACGAGCCGCCATAAGCGCTTTAAGTTCGCCACTTGAGCCAACTTATGAAATGGTAAAACAATTTAAACAGCGAAAGCGAAGGGTGATGGAATTAATGAAAGACATTCCTTTAGAGTGCATAGAGCCTGATGGCGCATTTTATGTTTTTCCTGAAATTGACAAATATTTTGGCAAAAAATATAATGAAGAGGTTATAAAAGATGCGGATGACCTGTGTATGTATCTTCTTAATATAGCACACGTATCAGTTGTTAGCGGTAAAGCCTTTGGAGAGCCAAAGTGCATTCGTATCTCTTTTGCGAATAGTATGGAAAAAATAGAAGAAGCTTTTAAAAGAATTAAGGAAGGATTGGGAAAGTTGAAAGGTTAAAATAAAAATTAGCGATCACATTTCAATTTCTTTACTCTTTAACAACAGACTTTCATGCAATGCTAACACCTGTGAAATAACCAATTGCTGCTCATCATTCACAATAATAAAATCACACAGGCGCATTTTTATCTCTTCATTTATTTGCCTGTTAATTCTTGCCATTGCATCCTCTTTTGAAATATTATCCCGTTTCATTGCTCTTTGCAAACGTAAGTGAAGCGGCGCTTTTACACCAATAACATAGTCAAGGGATTTATGTGAGCCGCTTTCAAATATCAGTGCGGCTTCTTTAATTATGTAAGGAACAGATTGCCTATTTATCCATTCATCAGCATCACGTAAAGTCGCAGGATGCACAATTGAATTTAATAACTCCAGTTTTTTTTCATCTTTAAAAACCGTTTCAGCAAGGTATTTTCTGTTTAGCCTTCCACCGGAATACACTTCTTTTCCAAAAGCTTTTTCAACAGCAGCTTTTACTTTCTCATCATCATTCATCAATCTTTTAGAAGCCGCATCAGCATAGTACACAGGAATACCCAGCACTTCAAAGATTCGTGCTACAGTACTTTTACCACTTCCCAACCCGCCTGTTAATCCGATGCATAACATACGATGTACGATGTAGGAGGTACGAAGTACGATGTAAGAGAGTGAAAAATTACTCAATGTAATAAAACTTAAAATAATTCAGTCTTTATTACATCGTACATCTAACATTGTACATCGTACATAAAATTATTTTTTTACCTCTGCAACCGGCTTATTAATATTCGCCGTCCATTCCATACTTACAGCGCTTTTTTCAATTTTGATATAGCTCCCGGGATTTATTTCAAGCTGCATTGTACCGTCATCATTAACTTTATTTACGGTACCGTGTATGCCCGCTATGGTAACTACTTTATCGCCCTTTTGCAGATTTTGTAAAAACGTTTTCTGAAGCTTTGCTTTTTTAGCCTGCGGCCGGATCATAAACATCCAGAAAACAAGGATCATTAATCCCAAAAATATAAATTGGAAACCTCCGCCACCTTTATCGCCTTGCCCCATCATTAAAAAAATCATAGCTAAATTCATAATATATATATTAATTAATGTATTTATTTTTTTGCTGCAACTACCTCACCCCTTAGTGCCAAGGGGGGAAATGCAGGGTAAGCATTTGATATTACGTTTACTTCTTTATGAGTATCACCAATACGTCCCTGGCTGTTAAAAACTACCTTAATAAAACCGGTTTCGCCAGGCTTAATAGGTTCTTCAGGTTTTTCAGGAACCGTACAACCACAACTGGCAGAAGCACTGCTTATTATCAGCGGATTTTCGCCGGTATTTTTAAACCTGAAGCTATATTCTACCTTTTCTCCGTCAGTTAATTTCCCAAAATTATAAACTGAATCAATTATTTGTACAGTTGTTGAATCTTTAAATTGCTGCGCAGTGGAGTCGGTTGCCTTAGCATCCGCGTTGGTTTTATTCTTCCTGATATCACATGAAAGTAGAGTATATGAAAACAACAGGATCATCAAAAATTTATTCATTTTTCTAAAAAATTTTGTCAAAGGTATTTATAAAGTACTGTTTCTGAAATTCTTCTTATGAATTTTATTTTGAGAGATAAGCTCTTTATGAATATTATCAAGTATGCCATTAACAAAATGGCCGCTTTGAGGAGTACTGTATTCCTTTGCGAGATCAATATATTCGTTAATGGTAACTTTTGGGGGGATAGTTTCAAAAAATAAAAGCTCACAAACACCCATTTGCATAAGAATCATATCCAGAGCTGCAATTCTATCCGCATCCCAGTTCTTAAGCTTTGGCTTAATTATTTCTAAACAATAATCCTTTTTATCAAGCACAGTATTTAATAGGTCTTTTGCAAAATCCCATTTTTCTTTAGTAAGCATTTCATCAAAATTGAAAGCAGCAGGCCTTTGAAAAAAACTGTCCATAAGCGTTACCATCATGTCTGCATCATCATCCCAATGAATAAAGTTTTCCTCCATATGGTTTATGAAATCTTCGTCAGGTAACATAAGTGTGCTGAAAATAAACTCCAGAATTC
>MWYX01000051.1 GCA_002050465.1 Chitinophagales bacterium 65-1 | reverse complement strand
AATGCAAAACATTTTGGTAAAATGGCTGCAACTGTACTTACTGTTTCTGATATTATTCCCAACAAGCAATTGATAAGCCCTGATGAAAGAGAGAGGTCTCTTGGTACAATGACGAAGCTGGCGCTGGAGAGTGTGGTAAAAATATCTGAACGGGGATTTATGTGATGCATGGGAATTTTGGGATTATCTGAACCACGATTTGGGGGTTTATTTATGGATTAAAAAGATGGTGCATACATTATCGTAATCCCATTAATCCTTTATTCCAAAAAATCGCAGTTCAGACAGACAAAGGTTCACCCAAAAATTCCACAGCCTTTACCATATCATCACGCAACACTCTATCTGCCTCATTAAAAGAAACTTTTTCTCTGAATGCAAAAATTATTCTTTCAATTTCAGCGGACGAATGCAATGGCCTGCGATATTCCAATGCCTGCACAGCTGTTAATAATTCAATAGCCAAAACTTTTTCAACATTTTCTACAACCCGTAAACATTTTGTTGCTGCATTGGCTCCCATACTTACATGATCTTCCTGGTTATTGCTGGATGACATTGAATCAACGGAAGCAGGCGTACACAATTGTTTGTTCTCACTTACAATGCCTGCAGCAGTATATTGCGGTATCATTAGTCCTGAATGTAATCCCGGGTTTTTTACAAGAAATAACGGAAGGCCTCTTTGCCCGCTTAACAATTGGTATGTTCTTCTTTCAGAAATACTTCCTAATTCTGCCATGGCAATAGAAAGAAAATCGAGTGTTAGTGCTAATGGTTGTCCATGAAAATTTCCACCGCTTAATATCAGGTCATCATCAGGAAAAATATTTGGATTATCTGTTACTGAATTTGCCTCTTTTAAAAATACATTCAGCACATGATCAAATGAATCTTTGGTAGCGCCATGTACCTGCGGTATACATCTGAATGAATATGGATCCTGTACCTGTGATTTTTTTTGCGAAGTGATCTCACTATCTTTTAATAATTCTCTTAATCTTGCTGCGGTATCAACCTGCCCTTTATGAGAACGGATTTCATGAATCTTTTCATTAAAGCAATCATCCACCCCATCAAATGCTTCAAATGAAATGGCAGCAATTACATCAGCCCATGCTATCAACCTCTCCGAAATGATAAGGCTATGCAATCCATAAGCCTCCATGAATTGTGTACCGTTTATTAATGCCAATCCTTCTTTGCTCTGCAGTTCAATTGGCTTCCAATCAAACTTATTTAATATTTCCTGCGCTTCATATTTTGTTTCCTTATAATAAACTTCCCCCAACCCAATCAATGGTAAACTTAAATGACTTAAGGGCGCCAGATCTCCAGATGCACCGAGTGAGCCCAGGGTATAAATTACAGGAAGCACATCATTGTTATACATATCAGTTAATCGCTGCACTATTTCTATACTAACACCTGAGTAGCCGTAGCTGAGGCCTTTAATCTTAAGCATCATCATTAGCCTCACAATTTCATTTGGCACCTCCTCTCCCATTCCGCATGCATGAGATTTTAATAGATTGCTTTGTAGTTCTTCCAGCTGCGTTTTATTGATCTTTATATTCTGCAAAAAACCTACGCCGGTATTAATGCCATAAAACAGTTCATCAGAGCCGGCTATTTTTTTATCAAGATATTCCCTGCACTTTGTGATCTTTTCTTCTGCATCTTTGGTTAAGGATAACCGCAGATTTTTATCAAGCAATTCCTTTACCTGTTTGAAGTCTATAATGCTATCATCTATTTTTAAATACTTATCATTCATATAGCAATGGATAACTCAATTATTTTTTATTATTCTTGCAAAGTAAACTGTCCAAAAGTAATTAAACTGTCTGAACCCCCGAATAATCGGGGCAGGCAATGATTTATGGGATTAGAGGATTAATGGGATTTTAAAACAAATTTTAATATGAGATTATTGATTTTTTTGCAATTCTTATTTTATTGTAATGCCAGTACTTCACAAACCCTTACAATACTTACCTCGGGTGAAAAAACATCTATCCGGGGATTAAGTGTTGTATCAGATAAAATAATCTGGGCAAGCGGAAGCAACGGAATGATAGCCCGTTCAATTGATGGTGGTAATTCATGGAAATGGCTACGGGTAAAAGGATTCGAGAAAACGGATTTCAGAGATATTGAAGCTTTTGATGCTACCACTGCTGTTATAATGGGAATAGCAGAACCGGCTTATATTTTAAAGACACACCGCTTAATATCAGGTCATCATCAGGAAAAATATTTGGATTATCTGTTACTGAATTTGCCTCTTTTAAAAATACATTCAGCACATGATCAAATGAATCTTTTGTAGCGCCATGTACCTGCGGTATACATCTGAATTAATATGGATCCTGTACCTGTGATTTTTTTTGCGAAGTGATCTCACTATCTTTTAATAATTCTCTTAATCTTGCTGCGGTATCAACCTGCCCTTTATGAGAACGGATTTCATGAATCTTTTCATTAAAGCAATCATCCACCCCATCAAATGCTTCAAATGAAATGGCAGCAATTACATCAGCCCATGCTATCAACCTCTCCGAAATGATAAGGCTATGCAATCCATAAGCCTCCATGAATTGTGTACCGTTTATTAATGCCAATCCTTCTTTGCTCTGCAGTTCAATTGGCTTCCAATCAAACTTATTTAATATTTCCTGCGCTTCATATTTTGTTTCCTTATAATAAACTTCCCCCAACCCAATCAATGGTAAACTTAAATGACTTAAGGGCGCCAGATCTCCAGATGCACCGAGTGAGCCCAGGGTATAAATTACAGGAAGCACATCATTGTTATACATATCAGTTAATCGCTGCACTATTTCTATACTAACACCTGAGTAGCCGTAGCTGAGGCCTTTAATCTTAAGCATCATCATTAGCCTCACAATTTCATTTGGCACCTCCTCTCCCATTCCGCATGCATGAGATTTTAATAGATTGCTTTGTAGTTCTTCCAGCTGCGTTTTATTGATCTTTATATTCTGCAAAAAACCTACGCCGGTATTAATGCCATAAAACAGTTCATCAGAGCCGGCTATTTTTTTATCAAGATATTCCCTGCACTTTGTGATCTTTTCTTCTGCATCTTTGGTTAAGGATAACCGCAGATTTTTATCAAGCAATTCCTTTACCTGTTTGAAGTCTATAATGCTATCATCTATTTTTAAATACTTATCATTCATATAGCAATGGATAACTCAATTATTTTTTATTATTCTTGCAAAGTAAACTGTCCAAAAGTAATTAAACTGTCTGAACCCCCGAATAATCGGGGCAGGCAATGATTTATGGGATTAGAGGATTAATGGGATTTTAAAACAAATTTTAATATGAGATTATTCATTTTTTTGCAATTCTTATTTTATTGTAATGCCAGTACTTCACAAACCCTTAAAATACTTACCTCGGGTGAAAAAACATCTATCCGGGGATTAAGTGTTGTATCAGATAAAATAATCTGGGCAAGCGGAAGCAACGGAATGATAGCCCGTTCAATTGATGGTGGTAATTCATGGAAATGGCTACGGGTAAAAGGATTCGAGAAAACGGATTTCAGAGATATTGAAGCTTTTGATGCTACCACTGCTGTTATAATGGGAATAGCAGAACCGGCTTATATTTTAAAGACAAGTGATGCAGGGGAAACATGGAGGGTGGTTTATGAAAATAAAACCAAAGGGATGTTTTTAGATGCAATGGATTTTCACGATGCTGAAAATGGAGTTGTAGTAGGTGACCCGATAGAGAAAATGTTTTTTATTGCCAGGACATTTGATGGAGGCAATACATGGCGTGAGATAACCAAACAAAATAATATGGTTGCTGATAGCGGCGAAGCGTGTTTTGCAAGCAGTGGTACTAATATTAAAAGTCTTTCAAAAGATGAGATATGTTTTGTTAGCGGCGGACTTAGGTCAAGATTATTTATAAAAGATAAGCAAATAGATCTGCCAATGATACAAGGTAAAGAAAGTACTGGCGCCAATTCGATTGCCGTAAAAAATAAAAAAAACTTTATTGTAGTTGGTGGAGATTTTAATACTCCTGATTCAACAACTAAAAATTGTTATGTAACAAAAAATGCCGGTAAAACGTGGACCGCACCTAATATTTCCCCGCATGGTTACCGTAGTTGCGTGGAATATTTAGAAAAGAAAAACTGGATCACTTGCGGATTGAATGGTATTAATTATTCATCGGATAATGGTAATACGTGGCATTGGATATCAAAAGAAAGCTTTCATGTTGTACGAAAAGCGAAATATGGGAAAGCCGTATTTCTTGCAGGAAGTAATGGGAAGATTGGGAAACTAAACCGCTTCTAATCTCAAAATTTTTTCTCTGCAGAAATTAGCAAGTACTTCCATAGTTTTTTTTGCAGTGTTTTGTATTGAAGATATGCAGTATCAATATTTTTTTTGCCTAATGAGGTAGGATTTCGATGGACCAGTCCATAAAAGAAGCCCAGCATACTTCCTAAAAAATAGGAACGGTATAACTTTTTTGCAGAAGGATTAATGGCAGCAGTTGCATCTTCAATTTTTACATTTGAAAATCCTGTTTGATCAAGTTGCATTTGAAAGTCGTCTTTTGTAGAAAAATCCTGCACTGCCCAGCCATGCGCCCACTGCTGTATTTGTTGTGCATCTTTTCCAAACAGATCTTCTTTTTTAAAAAAATCTGCCATTATTATTCTTCCTCCTTTTTTAAGAACCCGGAACGCTTCTTTTAAAAATGCAGATTTATCGTGTGCATGACATACACTTTCTATTGCCCATACAACGTCAAAGGTTTCGTCAGCAAAACCGGTATTCGTAAAATCTGTATGTTGAAAGGCAGCAAGGTGCGACACGTTTTCTTTTGCAGCTAATTCATTTGCTTTTTTAACCTGTTTTTCACTGAGGCTAATTCCCGTTACATTACAGCCGATATTTTTTGCGAGCCAAAGTGATGAACCCCCAATACCACACCCTGCATCTAATAAAACATCTTCTCTTGTAATATTTACTTTTTGAGAAAGAACCTTATTTATATTTAAAAGAGCTTCGTGCAGATTTTTTGTTGAATTATCCCAGTATCCATAATGGAGAGATTGGCTTTTATCAAGGTTCCAAAAAAAGCGATACTGGCTTTCGCTAACATCATAATAGCGGGCTATATCTTTTGAGGAAAACATGAATCAGATGAGTAAATGTGCAAATGTGCTGATATGCAGATATACACAGATTTAAATAATTTGAACATTAAGTTTTTGCATCTGCACATTTGCCAATATGCATATTTGCACATCAATTCAGACTTCTGAAATCCACAGGAACCAATTTACTTACCCCTGCTTCCTGCATGGTTACACCATAAATAACATCAACAGCAGACATTGTCATTTTATTATGTGTAACTATTATAAACTGCGATTCTTTGCTGAACTGCCTTATCATTTGTGTGAATTTACCAACATTAGCATCATCAAGCGGCGCATCTACCTCATCTAAAATACAAAATGGGGCAGGCTTAATTAAATAAATAGCAAATAAAAGCGCTGTTGCGGTTAATGTTTTCTCTCCTCCGCTTAATTGAGTGATGGATGTAGGACGCTTCCCCTTTGGCTTTGCTATAATATCAATGCCTGTCTCAGCAAGGTCATCCGGATTCTCAAGGATCATATCTGCAGTATCATCTTCTGTAAACAATGCCTGGAACACCTTTTTAAAGTTTTCCTTTACCTTATTAAATGTATCAAGAAATTGCTGGTTGGCAGTAAGTTCTACTTCCTGTATCGTTTGCATCAATGATTCCTTTGCAGTAACCAGGTCATTCTTCTGTTCTAAAATAAATTCATAGCGCTTATTCATTTCGGTGAAAGCCTCTATTGCAGTTGGATTTATTTCACCCATATTTTCCAGCCGCTTTTTCATCCGATCATTTTTCTCCTGTAATTCTTCCAGTGGTGTTTCAGTGGTTCTTTCTTCATCAAGAATAGCATCCAGGTCAACCTTAAATTCTACACTTAGCCTTTCCTTCATCCCTGCAAGCTGTAATTTTAATTCATTAAGCCTGTCCTTAATTTCATTCAGCAGGTGATCAATCTGTTCTTTTGATTTTTGCTTTAACCGGAGATCGCTTTCTTTTTCACTCAACGCATTACGGAAATTATAATAAGCCTGGTCTGCCTCATTTAATTTTTTTTCTTCGGCTTCTTTATTTTTTAAAAGCGATAGAACAGCAGTTTCCAATTCAGCAAGCGATGCCGATGTTGCTGAAATATTTTCTGATGATTCTGCCAATTGCTTATTGCTGTTTTCGATCTGTACATTCAGATCATTTAACTGATTTATTTTAAACTCCAGCTCCTGGAGCATTGCTGTTAATTTGCTTTGCTGCCGGGTTAATACAAGATTATTTTCATTATATAAATTATTAACCGAACTATACTCCTGTTCTGCAGCAACATACTCCTGTTCTGCTGATTGCATTTTTACTGTAAGCTCTTCCAGCTGTGTATTGAAGGTATCCAGCTCTGTTCTTGTAACAGCTATAGATTGATGATTGGATTGTAACTGCGACTGTAATTCCTGTAATCTTTGAGAGGCGATTTCTTCCGAATGATGGATATTTTCCTGTTTATTCTGCAGCGAAAAAACTGTATTAGTAAGCGAGTTGATATCCTGCTGTGCTTGATTAATAGCATTCTCTTTTAATTCCTGGTTAAAAGCAATTACTTCATTAGAACGGGTATTAATAACAAACCTTAACTTGTTTACAATTTTTTCCTGTGAAGGTATTTGCTCTATTAGTTTCTCGAGATTTTTTACACGTCCGATCTTTTTCCCTTCAAATAAACCCACACTTCCGCCGGCTAAAAAATATTTCCCTTTTACATATTTCCCGTTTTTTTCCAACACCACTGCGCCGTTGCTGTTTTGCAGGGCATTTTCGTTTTCGGCGATAAATACATTGGCTAATAAATAATTGGCAAGACTGCGATATTTCTCATCAACTTCGATAACATGTAATGCAGGAATTGTATTTACAGGCGTTGCCGTTTCAAGAATATTAGCTTCGTTTAACTGGTCAAGTAAGAAAAAGTTGGCTTTGCCCTTTTTATTATTATCCAGTAAATGAACTGCCTGCAGGCCTTCTTCAAAATTTTCAACAACATAATAATTGAGATAGGGTTCCAGAATATTTTCTACGGCAGCCCTGTATTCCTCATTAACATACACAATATCAGAAAGAATGGGTGCAGTATGATTCCATCCTTCATTGTTATGAAGAAACTTTACGCTCTCGGGGTAGCCTTCCATGCTGTCAATAAGGCTTTTTAAAAGATCATGCTCATTTTTCCTTGAATCGAGTTTCCGGCTTTCTTCAGCAAGTTCATTTCTTAACCCTTCCAGTAGTGCCTGTGTTTGTAAGATCTGTTCTTTAGTAAATTCATTATGTTGGAGTAACTGTGAAAGATCATTTTTCTTTTGTTCCAGCTCTTCCGTTTTTATTCTTTTTTCTTTTTCAATTTCTTTTAACTGATCCTGGCGTAATATCTTTTCTTCTTCAATTTGTGCAATGGTTCTTTGTAAATTATGAATGGAGGTATCCGCTACAGCAACTTTTTTTTCTGCTTCAAACTGGTTACGCTGAATTGTTTGATGATCTTTTCTTAGTTCATCTACAGCAGCTCTTTTTTCATCAAAGATTTTTCTTTTTTGTTCAACCTCATTTTTTAAAGAATCCAGTTGCTTTTTAAGCTCATTTAATTTTACTTCCTCATCTTTTATTTGTTGCTGTGTAAACCGAATGCTTTCATCAATGCCCTTTAACTGGCCTTCGGCAGTTTGCAGAAAATCATGCAGGCTGGTTTCCCGTTCTTTTAAATATTGCAACCGCTGAGCGCTAAGACTTTTTTCACTCTCTTTATTTCTAACGGTATTGTGCAACTCATTAAAAGCATGCTGCATTTCCTGCAATTTTTTTTCCTTTTCTATAAAATGAACCTTTTCCTTTTCTACGGCAGCATCTTCAGTTGCTATAGAGGCTTCCAGCTCAATACGCCGGTTAGTTTCGTTTTGCATCTGATCGTTAAGGTCTTTGTAAGTGATGTTGAAACCTTCCAAAGCAGCCTTAGCCAATTCGATACTTACTTCCTTGTATTCTTTTTTTATCTCATAATATTTTTCTGCTTTTTTTGCCTGGCTTTCTAATGTTTTTAACTGGTTATTTATCTCGAATAAAAGATCTTCAATGCGTGCCAGGTCCAGTTCGGTAGCATCTAATTTTAATTTAGCTTCTTTTTTTCTTGTTTTGTAAATGGTGATCCCGGCGGCCTGCTCCAGCATCCTGCGCCTGCTGTTCTCTTTATCACGAATGATGTCATCAACCATTCCAAGTTCAATAATAGCATAACTGTCAGTGCTTACCCCCGTATCAAGAAATAAATTATGAATGTCTTTTAGCCTGCAGCTAACATCGTTTAGCCGGTACTCACTTTCCCCGCTTTTATAAAATTTGCGGGTTATGGTTACTGTATTAAATTCTGTAGGAAGTAAATTTCTTGTATTTTCAAAGGTGAGGCTTACCTCTGCAAGCCCGCTGGCGCTGCGGTTTTTAGAGCCATTAAAAACAAGGCTTTCAAGGTTCTCACTTCTAAGCTGGCTGATTTTTTGCTCACCTATTACCCATCGGATACTATCAACAATGTTGCTTTTGCCACAACCATTAGGGCCAATAACCCCTGTTATTCCTTCATCAAAATTTAGTGTTGTTTTATCGGGAAAACTTTTAAAACCTTTAATTTCTAAGCTCTTTAATCTCACAGATTCAGATTTATTTAGGCGTGGCAAAGATATTATATAAGTGAGAAGAATACTTGGAAGTGAAGGGTTACCATCTATAGTTATACACAGCTTTTTCACAAGTATTGTCTGAACCATGACCTGCCTGCCGGTAGGCAGGTTTATGAGATTACAGGAATTATGGGATGGAAGATAAATTAATCAGGAAGGCTTTTATTGGTGGTTCAGTAGAATCAAAATGAATTTGATAAATTTGTACTTCCTGTGATGTTTGCCATTAAGTAAACCCTTTCTTTTTTGATTACACCATCAGATTCCTCAGGGTAAAAATCTTTTATGAAGAATATAAAGCTGATTGAAATTCCAAGTGAAATAGGAGCCGGTACACGGGGTGCAAGCCTGGGTATTGATGCCATTAAAATTGCTGCGCTGGATTTTATGAGTAACTTCTTTGTACACTTCCCTTCAGAGAAAATAGAAGCGGAGAATAAATTGTTGTTTGAGCCTATAACATCACCTTATGCCAAAAGAATAAATGGTGTATTAACCATGTATGAAAGGGTAAGCAATGCGGTAGCTGATTCAATAAAAAATAATTTTTTCCCTGTGGTTATCAGTGGTGATCACAGCAATGCAGGCGGCGTAATGGCAGGGATAAAAACAGCAAAGCCAAAAAGCAAACTAGGTGTAATATGGATTGATGCTCATGCTGATCTGCATACTCCTTATACAACTCCTTCAGGAAATATGCATGGCATGCCACTTTCTGCAGCTATCGGGGAAGATAATGAAGAAAGTAAAGTGCATGAACTGGATGATAAAACAAAAAAGCAATGGGACCAGTTAAAGCAATTCGGAAAAATATATCCGAAAATTTTACCGGAAGATGTAGTATTTATTTCTTTAAGAGATTATGAAAAAGAAGAAAGATTTTTGATTGAGAAGTATGATATGAAAATTGTAACCACTAATGAAATTCGCCGTAAAGGCGCAGAAAGTGTTGTACGTTCTGTCCTAAGATATTTAAGTGATTGCACGGATATTTATGTAAGCTTTGATGTTGATTGTCTGGATGCTTCCATTTCACGAGGTACCGGCACGCCGGTAGGCAATGGCTTAAGAGAAAGAGAAGCAGAAGACCTGGTGAGTAAATTTATGCAGAACAGAAAAATTTGCTGTTTTGAAATAAGCGAGGTAAATCCTACACTTGATAAAGAAAACCTTATGGCTGAAATTGCATTTAATATTTTACAGAGAAGTGTGAATGTATTGATGATGAATTAAGTGTTTTGCAATCTTTTTATTTCTTCTTTTATTTCTTCAATAATTTCTTTGTTGTAGATTTCTTTTTTATCTCCGGCTTTTATTGAATAAATGTAAAAAACTTTACCTCCAAAAACTTCTGTAAATTTTTTGTGCGTTTCTTCCTGTATCATTTTTTCTTTAAAAATTTCAGGAAGTTGTATAGTGCCGCCGGTAGAGGTAACGGGTTTAATTTGCAGGCCAATATATTTCTCTTTAATTTTTATAAAGAAATCTACATTAAACAATCTATCCCAATCGTCGGGTGCAGATTCAATTTTTACATCCAATTCTTTTTGTAATATCCCATAAACTGTAGTAATTTCTGTTTGATAACCATCAAATGTTCTATCAATTACTAACTGCATCATGTAATCAATACAATCCTGTTCCGTTACTTCCTGAACTTCTGACTGTATAACTTCTGTAATTTTTGTATAAAGCTTTTTGCCTAATTCCTCGATATGCTCTTTTGGTTTAACATTAGAAAAGTAGTATTCACGCCATTCTTCAACTGTTTTTGGTGCACAGTTTCTAATTGATTCTGATGTGGGTCCAACATTCCTTTTAAAGTTAAGTTGAAAGCGATTCATCACGCTGTTTAAAATCCATTCTTTAGCCATTACTTTCACGATTTAGTCTCAGGAATTTCTCTTTGTATTTAAATTCATATTCCTCATTAACTTGAACCAGCTTACTTTTTATTAAATGTGCATTGACAAATGTTTTATTTTCCAGATACAAATACGCAAGTAAATTATTTTCATTATCATATTTAATCTCATCAAATTTTAAAAAAACCTTTTGCCCTTTAGTTTTTTCCTCCAAGAATTCAGTTGCACCTCCGTTTATTATTTGGTCTTCTTTTATGCCAATAAGTTTAATTACCAAACCATTGTTTAGTCTTATTTTTTCTGGGCTTATTACTTCTTTAACAGTGAATAATTCTTCTCTACTTACAAAACTTTCTTTATCTATCTTAGAACCAAATTGAAGTTTTTTTGGATCAACTTTCTTATCTAATTTATGAGGATCAATATAGATGTATGGTAGTTTTTGAATTTCTACTTCAAAATTCATTACCGTATCATGTTTGATAAATTGATATTCTGTACCTTCTATATCTGTTTGATCGGTTCTTAGTTTTTTCTTTATTACCGGAATAAATTCACTATTAATTTCATAAGCTATAGAATTTCTTTGAAGATTCTTTGCAGCAAGTGATGTTGTACCACTACCTGCAAACGGGTCTAAAACGGTGTCTCCAAGGAATGCAAACATTTTAATTAGTCTTCGGGGAAGTTCTTCAGGAAACATAGCAATATGATTATCTTGCCTTGCTCCTGAAAAATTCCAATGACCTGTAAAAAAGGTATTCCATTCTTCGTTGGTCATTTTAGAAAGTTCTTTTTGTTCTTTTGTTGGCTTTGGCGCTTCGCCCAGCTTTTTAAAGATTAATATAAACTCATAATCAATTTTTATAATTCCATTTCTTGGGTAAGGATAAGATCCCATTTGCAAACCTCCTCCTGTTGTATTAGATGTTGTTACCTTACGCCAGATTATTGCACCCATATAATCAAAGCCAATATTTTCGCAGAATTTTATAATCTCTTCTCTTATAGGAATTACTTTATAGCGTCCGTAGTAAACCGATCTTGCAAATTGGTCTCCAATATTTACACATAAACGGCAACCATTATGCAATACACGATAACATTCTTTCCATACCAGATTTAAATTGTTGATGTAATTCTCATAACTGTCATGATAACCAATTTGGGTATTTGTTCCATAGTCTTTAAGTTGCCAATAAGGAGGCGATGTAATAACCAAATGAACTGAATTATTTTGTAATTCATTCATTCCTCTACTATCAGCATTTACTATTTTGTGATGTGTTTTCAACCCTATAACTATTCATGCAAAAATAGTTTAAATCCTGGCTGATGGCAATAAGTATCATAATTGAACAACAAGGCACAATTTTTTCTTATGATTTTTTTCTTAAAATATTTATGGGTAAGGCTAACAAATGGTATATAGTTTAATAAAGGCTATATAAGTATCACCGCACCCAATGCCGGCAAATGAATATTTATTTCAAAAATCCTTTCTTTTTTATCAACTAAAATTATCTCAGGTGAAGGATTTAATACATCACCTGTTCCCCAATATTTTTTATCGTCGCTGTTATAAACTTCTTTCCAGTGGGGTTTACCTTTTGCATACACCTTCCAGTTATTGCGAACAACAGGGGTCATGTTTAAAATTATAAGAATATCATTATTGCTTCTTTTGGCTTTTCTTCTGTAACAGATAACACTTTCATGCCTGTGATTAAGATCAATCCATTCAAATCCTTTTTTATCAAATTGCAGCTCATACAACGCCGGTTCATTTTTATAAAGATGATTCAGATCTTTAACGCATTCCTGTAGTCTTTTATGGGGTTCAAATTGTAATAAATGCCAATCCAATTCCCTTTTATAATTCCACTCCGATGTTTGACCAAACTCATTACCCATGAAAAGGTGTTTTGCTCCCGGATGTGTATACATGTAAGTATAGAGCAAACGCAGGTTTGCAAATTTTTGCCATTCATCTCCCGGCATTTTATAAAGCATTGGCGATTTGCCATGTACAACTTCATCGTGACTTAGCGGGAGCATAAAATTCTCATCATAATAATATATCATGCTAAAACTGAATTTATCCTGGTGACCTTTTCGATAAAGCGGATCCACTTTAAAATAGTTCAGGGTGTCATGCATCCACCCCATCATCCACTTCATGCCAAAGCCTAGACCACCGGTATGTGTAGGTTTAGAAATATTTGGCCAGTCAGATGCTTCTTCAGCAATAGTTTGCACATCCGGAAAATCACGGTAAACAGTTTCATTAAATTCTTTTATAAAAGCTATGGCTTCAAGGTTGCCATTTCCACCAAATTTATTCGGTTCCCATTCTCCTTCTTTTCTGGAATAATCCAAACGAAGAATAGAATTAACTGCATCAACACGAATACCATCAATATGAAATTTATCAAACCAAAATCTTGCACTGCTGATAAGAAATGATTTCACTTCTCCCCTGTCATAATTAAAAATGTAGGAATTCCAATCCTGGTGAAAGCCTTTTCGCATATCCGCGTATTCATATGTATGAGTTCCATCAAACATAAATAAACCATGTGCATCGTATGGAAAATGAGAAGGAACCCAATCAAGTATTATTCCTATATCCTCATTATGAAAAGCGTCAATCATTTGCATAAATTCTTCCGGGGTTCCAAACCTTGATGTAGGTGCAAAATACCCGGCGCCCTGGTATCCCCAGCTTCCATCATAGGGATGCTCCATAACCGGCATAAGTTCAACATGTGTAAATCCCATCTCTTTTACATAAGGAACCAACCGATCCGCAATTGCTTTATAAGAATGATAAGTTTCTTCATCATTTCTATCTGGTCTCATCCAGCTTGCGAGGTGTACTTCATAAATGCTCCATGGTGATTTGAGGGAATTGTTATTCTTTCTTTTTTTCATCCATTCCGCATCCTGCCAATCATAGTTCAACTGCCATGCTTTTGATGCGGTGCCTGGACGGTGTTCCCAATAGTTTGCATAAGGGTCACCTTTAAACAAAGTAACTCCCTGGAAACCTGTAATGTGATATTTGTATTCTGTACCCTTTGGTATATTCGGAATAAAACCCTCCCATATTCCAGAGTGGTCTAACCTAACAAAAAGTGGATGAGTATCTGCATTCCAGTTATTAAAATTCCCTATAACACTCACTGCAGTTGCATTTGGCGCCCATACTGAAAAATAATATCCTTCAGTATTTAAAACTTTTCTTGCATGAGAGCCAAATTTATTATATAAAGAATAATGTGTGCCCTGTTGATAATTTATTATGTCTTCTTCATTGAATAAAGAATAATTCCAAACGGCTTTAGAAGTGTCAACAAAATGTACGTCTTCATATGGCTTTGTGTCTTCTACCATGCAAAATGCTTTATGTGAATATACTATAACATTAAAGAATTAGCAATGAAGTTGAGTTTGCAAATAATTTTATATATAACTAACAAAATAGTTGTTAAACTAATAAATTAGTTATAAATTGGGTTTGTCTTTAAGAAATATACCTTTCATACGGATATATTTACTCTTGTACGATTTTATTCGTTGATTTGCTTTTAACGTATATTTATGAATACTGATTGACCATTTGGAAATAAATTAATCACTTTTGAAACCTAATCTCCTTTTACCTAATTAACCTAACTAACATGAGTAAATTTTTTATCTTAATCATAAATATATTTATTCTCAGTTTTTCTTCTTTCGCACAGAAAGTAAGTGTTTCCGGCTCAGTAGTTGACCCAAATGAAAAAAAGCCTGTACACAATGCAGTTATTGCATTACTTACTCCCAAAGATTCAATTTTATATAAGTTTACAAGAAGTGACGCTAAAGGCAAATACATTTTAAAAGATGTAAAGCCTGGTGATTACATTTTAATGACCACCCATCCCTATTTTGCTGATTTGCTAGACAATGTGGTTATTAAAAATGATATTGAGATACCTGAGCTTGCCCTTTTATCCAAAGCCAAATTATTACAGGAAGTAATTATAAAAACCGGCAGCCCCATAAAAATAAAAGGCGATACTACTGTTTATACTGCAGATAGCTTTAAAGTCAGCGCTAATGCCAATGTAGAAGAATTATTAAAGAAATTGCCGGGAATACAGGTAGATAAAGATGGAAAAATAACAGCTATGGGAGAAACCGTACAAAAAGTATTGGTTGATGGAGAAGAATTTTTCGGCGACGATCCGGGGATGGCAGTAAAAAATTTACGGGCAGATGCAGTAAAAGAAGTACAGGTGTTTGATAAAAAAAGCGACCAGGCAGAGTTTACTGGTATAGACGACGGCAAAACACAAAAAACCATTAATCTAAAATTAAAGGAAGATAAAAAAACGGGATACTTCGGAAAAATTGATGCTGCAGGAGGTTTGATAAAAGGTTTTGACCCACGGTATAATAATAATTTATTATTCAGTTCTTTTAAAGGGAAAAGAAAATTATCCGGGTTTTTATTAAATGGAAATACCGGGCAGGATGGCTTAAGCTGGCAGGATGAGGAAAAATATGGCGGAAATGATAATGTTACTATGAGTATGGATGACGATGGAGGTATGATGTTTATGTGGCGTGGTGGTACTTCAGACGATGAACCTTATTTTGACCCCCGAAATGGATTTATAACAAATGTAAATGCCGGGATGCAATACAGTAATAAATGGAACGACAAACACACATTAAATTTTTCTCCGAAATACAACAGCCAGATATATGATAATCATAAAAAAACCTTTTCGCAAACACAACTTAAAGATTCAGTATTAAATGAAAATTCAGATGACGTAACCGGCATCAACCGCTACAATTTCAAAAACAGATTAACTTATGATATAAAGCTGGACACGAACAGCTCGCTGAAACTTACTGCTAATGCTAATTTTTATCATACCGAAAGCGAGGAAACAAGGACTTCTGTAACTAAAGGAGGATCAGGCACATTAAAAAATTCAAGCAACCGGCATTTGCAAACAGAAAGCGATAAAAGTGCTTTTTCAGGCAACTTGATTTTCAGGCAAAAGTTTAAAAAAGCAAGAAGAACAATTTCATTGTCGGCTGATTGGAATACATTATCTACAGAAGGAACCAATTTTTTACAATCGCTTAACCAGGCATACCTTGGCGGTAACCCGGCGGGTAGCCAGCAGCTAAACCAAATGAAGGATTATGAGATGTCTACCAGTAATATTTCAGCTAAATTTATTTATACTGAACCGCTGAGTAAAGAATATTCCCTTGAATTAGGCTATCAGCTTGCCTATAATTATGGCACAAATGATCAGTTAACTTATAGCTTTTCACCGGCATCAGGAAAATATGATTTTGCTGTAGATTCTTTGTCAAATCAGTTTAAACAAAATATTATTCAGCACATACCATCTGCCAGAATAAATTTTGCAAATAAAAAACTGAAAGTAAATGCGGGTTCAGGATTTGGCTTTACCAATTTTGAATTAAAAGATATTAGCTTTAACCAGGATTATTCAAGGAATTATGTAAATTTTTTTCCGAGTGCAAATATTACTTATACTTACAAGCCTAATCACAGTTTCAGGTTTAATTATAACGGTAATACAAGGCAGCCTACCTTAAACCAACTGCAGCCATTAAGAAATAATAATGATTATTTTAACCAATACATAGGTAATCCCGACTTAAAACCCTCTTTTACCAACTCATTTAATCTTTCTCACAACAGATACAATTTCCTTAAAGAGATTCATGCATATATGTCATTAAATGTAAGGCTTACAAGTAATTCTATAACTAATAATCGCACTATTAATATTGATTCAGGTAAAACCATTACACAGCCTATAAATACAAATGGAAATGTATCAATCGGCTTGTGGAGTGGAGGAGGCTTTAAATTAAAAAAGCTGGGTACAAGAGTTAATTTTAATCCTAACATAAGTTATAATAAATATGCTGACGTAATAAACAGCAATATCAGCTTTACTAAAAATCTTAATGCCGGACTATCTGTAGGCTTATGGAAAAGCAAAGAGAAAAAGTATGATATTTCTGTTCATAATAACTATACTTATAACAGCAGTACAACTTCTCAAAATGATACTAAAATTCACTATTATATAAATACTTTAAATGTTAATACTACCGTTTATTTTGATACAGTTTGGTCTGTTATAAGCGACTATCAGTTTTTCTCACGCCAGAAAACTGTACAATTCAATTCCAGCCTGAATAATCATATCTGGAATGCACGTTTGCAACGGACATTTAAGAAAGATGAGTTTACGGCATATGTTATGGTAAGGGATATTTTAAACCAAAATATAGGAATAGATAGAACTTTTTCCGGTACTACATACAGGGAGGTGATTAATGACAGACTCAAAAGATATTTTATGATTGGCTTCACATGGAATTTTAAAAACAAAGCTCCTGGAACAAAATAAGACCTACCCCCAACCCCTCCCGAAAGGTCTGGACAAGTTCTCCAAAAGAGAGGGGAAGCGAAGTCTTTTATTAACTTATTAAAGTAACTTATATGAAAATAAAAATCATTTTTACAGCACTTGCATTACTGGTTATTTCAAGTTTGCCTGCACAGCAATTTATTTCAAAGGCAGTAATTGAATACGAGGTAAAAGCAAATATTAAAAAGACGTTGGGCAGCAGTATGTGGGAAGAGATGATGAAAGAAAACCTGCCCACATTTAAAACCGGGTATTACACATATACTTTTGCCAATAATAAAAGTGTTTACAAGTTTAGTCATTGGGATCCAACTCTTAAAATACCTAAGCATCTTAAAGACAGTGATGAAGAAAACGTATGGTATAGTGATCATAATACCGGGTTACTTAATATGCAGAAAAATGTTTATGGTTCTAATTTTAATGTAGAAGACAGCATACCCACTTTAGAATGGAAACTCACAAACGAGAACAGAGTGATTGCAGGTTTTAATTGCAGGAAAGCCGTAGCAAAAATATTTGACAGTGTATATGTTTTCGCTTTTTATACCGACGAAATAATGATACCGGGAGGCCCATGTTCTATAAACGGCTTACCCGGTATGATCCTGGGCCTTACTATTCCCAGACTATACACATCGTGGATAGCTACAAAGGTTATGCTTAATGGCATAAATGAAAGTGTAATTAAACCGGTAACGGTTAAGAAATATTACACTTTAAAAGATTTAAAATCCACTTTAAACGAGCGAACAAAAGATTGGTATAGATGGGGCGATGCTAATGAAATGAAAGAGCAAAAAGCGAGATTTGAATGGACAACAATGTTATAACATAAATTATCCAATTATAAACCCATCAGGTATTACAGATCCTTTTTTTACTACAACAATCCCATCCTTTACGGTATATAGTGAATGATCACTGTCAGGTAAATGAATTCCTCCATTTATTTTAACATCATTACCAATACGGCAGTTTTTATCTACTATAGCATTTTTAATATAACAGTTATCACCTATACCTATAATAGGTAACCCTTTTTCCTGATCGTAATTAATTTCCTGTAATGTTTCATAATAATCGCTGCCCATAATGTAACTTGTTAGAATAGTGGTGCCTAAGCCAATTCTTGTTCGTATCCCTATTACACTGCTTTCAATTGCTGCCGCATGGATAATACAACCTTCGGATATAAGCGCACTTTTAAAAGTTGTTCCGCTTATCTTGGAGGGTGGCAACATTCTTGCCCTGCTGTAAACTGTTTTGGTATTATGAAATAGATTGAAAGGTGGAATTTCCAGGGTTAGAGCAAGATTAGCTTCAAAGAATGAATAAATATTTCCTATATCTGTCCAATAGCCATCATATTGAAAACTGGCAACCTTATATTTACTTATGGAGGGAGGAATAATTTCTTTACCAAAATCAGTAGCCTCTTTTTTTTCTACCTGAAGCAGATCAAATAAAATCTTACGGCTAAAAATATAAATGCCCATGGAAGCCAGGTATATTTTGCCCTGGTCTTTCATTTCAGTTCCTGTTTCACTTATCCAATCGCCCAATAATTCTTTTTTAGGCTTTTCAATAAAAGAAGTGATGATGTTTTCATCATTTGATTTAAGGATACCAAATTCAGGAGCTTCTCTTTCCGTAACTGGGATTGTAGCAATGGTTATATCAGCATTATTTTTTACATGATGATCAAACATATCACCGAAATCCATTTGATATAATTGATCGCCTGATAAAATTAGTACATAGTCAAAATCATATCTTTCAAAGTGTCGAACCGATTGCCTTACAGCATCTGCTGTTCCCTGGAACCATGTTGGGTTATCAGGAGTTTGTTCTGCAGCCAAAATATCAACAAAGCCACTGCTGAATAAACTGAACTGGTAAGTATTTTTAATATGCCGGTTTAGCGAAGCGGAATTGTACTGTGTTAATACAAACATCCGGTTGATGTTTGAATTGATACAATTAGAGATAGGGATATCCACCAGCCTGTATTTACCTGCAATAGGCACTGCTGGCTTGCTTCTGGCTGCTGTAAGGGGGTACAACCTGCTTCCTGCCCCGCCACCCATAATTATTGAAACCAAAGATTTACTTATTGCCATAAAAAATAGGTTTAAAGTGTTTTATATAAATCTATGTATTGTCCTGCGCTATATTCCCAGCTATGATCAATCTGCATTATTTGACTTCTGATTTCTTCCACTTTTTCGCTTTCTTTATATAATTCTACCGCACGATGTATTGAATAAGTTATATCCCAAACAGTAGCATTAGTAAAACAAATACCAAAGCCCCCTTTCTCACCAAAATCTTTAACAGTATCCTTCAATCCTCCCGTGTTCCGAACGATGGGTATTGTTCCGTATCTCATTGCATACATTTGATTTAAGCCACAAGGTTCTACCCTGCTTGGCATTAATAAGAAATCTGCTCCTGCATACATTTGGTGAGCAAGCTTTTCATTGTAACCAGTTTGTGAATTATAATATCCGGTAAACTTGCCATTCAACTGCTGCAACTGATTTTCTATTTTGGGGTCCCCGCTTCCTAAAATTAAAAAGTTCATTTCACCATCTAAATGATATAATGAATCCGAAATAGCCTGTGGTAAAAGATCTGCAGCCTTCTCCCCCACTAATCTTCCAATAAAAATTATCAGCGGCTTTTCTTTATCAAGTGAAAATTGATCGCATAATATTTTTTTGTTTGTTCTTTTACCTTCTTCTGCATCCTCAACACTATATTCATTATTAATATACTTGTCAGTTGCCGGATTCCAAACTTCTTCGTCGATCCCATTTATTATTCCTGAACATTTCCCTTTTTCATATTCAAATAACATTTCCAAACCATTGGCATTATACCTAAGCTCATTTAAATATCCCTGACTTACAGTTGTAACCTTTGTGGCACATCTTATACCGCAGGCCAATGAATTAATTGTTTTATTCCAATCCAATAATCCCCATTTCCACTTATCCCATTCCGGCAGGTAATTAGAATTATTCCAATCCATCCAGCCCTGGTATTGTGCATTATGAATTGTAAGAACTGTTGGCACTGATGAAAGGTGTTTGTACGCAAAACAACTTTGCATCATAAAAGGGATAAGGGCAGCATGATGATCATGCACATGAACTACATCAGGGGTATGTTCCCATTTACTAATCCAATCTACAACAGCTATCTGAAATGCCGCGAACCTTTCAATATCATCATCATAACCATAAATTTTTTCTCTGTCGATTAAATTATTAATATCTATAAGGTAAAGATCGAACCCAAGCTGGTTTGTTGATTCTTTTATAACAGTATAATTAAACCAATAATGAGCCATTCCAAATCCTCCTTTATGTACTACTTCAAATTGATTGCTGTACAAAAAATCGGTCCGATACATCGGGATAACCACTTTTGCAATATGGCCAAGCTTATTTTGATATTTTGGTAAAGCGCCAACAACGTCTCCCAAACCGCCTGCCTTGGCATATGGATAACATTCAGCACTAACATGTATTATTTCCATCTGTACTTATTTCCTTCTTGCTTTATAACCTATAGTGGCATAATATAATATAAACAGATAACAGGGAATCAGAAGAGAATAGCCCAATTGTTTTGAACCCACCATTTCAGATATCATTCCATACAAAGGGGGTAAAATTGCACCACCCACAATTCCCATTATCAATAATGCAGCCCCGATTTTAGTAAACCTGCCAAGACCATTAATTGCCAAAGGCCAGATAGCAGGCCACATAACAGCATTTGAGAACCCGAGTAATGCAAAACAAAAAACTGCCATCATTCCATTTGTAAAAAGTGTAAGCAATACAAGTATCATAGATAAAACGACGCTCCAAACTAATGCTTTTTGCTGTGATATATAACGGGGGATACAAATTATTCCAAGGATATAACCCGCCAGCAAACCATACCCTGTATAAGAAGCAAACCGGGAGGCCTGTTCCAATGGATGCCCAAGTGATTCGCCAAAAGCTGCAAATGTATCATAACTTATAACTTCCACTCCTACATAAAAAAATATAGCAATTGCCCCCAGAATTAAATGCGGAAATTGAAAAATACTTGTATGAGGTTTTGAAGAAGTATCTGTTGTCTCCTCCTGCTCTCTTATTTCCGGAAGATTAATAAAGTAAATTATAATGGCCAATACAGATAAAACAATTGCAATAGTTATATAAGGGTTGATTACCCTGGATGCCAATGCATTTAATTCAGCTTCTTTAGCAGCATGGTTAAGCAGCAATAATTTTTGTTTGAGTGCATCTGCATCTTTTAAAACAATTCCTCCTAATATAAAAACTGCCAGGATACCTGCTACTTTATTGCAAATGCCCATTATACTTATTCGCTGGGCTGCACTGTCAATGGGACCCAAAACAGTAACGTAAGGGTTAGAGGCGGTCTGTAACAGAGCGAGACCTGTACCGATTATAAAAAGGCCTGCCAGAAATAAAGGATAGCTACGGGCCTGTGCTGCCGGAATAAAAATTAAAGCGCCAACTGCCATTACAGATAAACCAAGAGACATTCCTTTTTTATATCCTGTTTTATTTAGTATTAATGAAGAAGGAATTGCCATAAAAAAATAGGCGGCAAAAAAAGCAGTTGCTACAAGGAAGGATTGTGTATCGGTGAGCTCACATGCAATCTTTAAATATGGTATCAGTTGGCTGTTAGCCCAGGTAATAAAACCAAAAACGAAAAACAGAGAACCTATAATTGTAATTGATAATACATAATTCCCATTTTTTGTAGCATTATTATTTCCGGATATCATTTTACAATTTTTGTTGTAACCTAAGAAGATTTTCCATTTACATTTAAATATAAAAACGAAATTCCCAGGTTGGCCGATTCAAATTAAGCATGATTTTGTTATGAACAAATTATAAATCAAAACTTACAAAGTAAAAAAAATCTGTTACTTTCAGTTTCTAAAATTTATTGCTATGGCAGGATCAACGAATGTACCTTCTACACAAAATTTACAATCAACCGGGCAGCCGACAAATTATGGGGCCCTTGGGACACTGGTTACCGTTTTCTTTTTCTGGGGATTTATTGCGGCAGGTAATAGTATTTTCATTCCTTTTTGTAAACATTATTTTCAATTAGACCAGTTTCAAAGCCAATTGATTGACTTTGCTTTTTATACTGCCTATTATATTGGTGCCCTCGGCTTATTTGCTTATGGCGCTTTTGGAGGAAGAGATTTAGTAGCTAAATGGGGTTACAAAAAAAGTATTGTTTATGGGTTGCTATTTTCGGCTTTAGGAGCAGTAGCCATGATCGTTGCAGTAAATGCGGATACTTTTGGTGGAATGTTATTTGGTTTATTTGTGGTTGCTCTTGGATTTTCGTTACAACAAACGGCCGCACAGCCTTTTGCCATTTCTCTTGGCGATCCGGCAACCGGAACCAGCCGTGTTAATTTAGGCGGTGGGATTAATTCGTTTGGAACTTCTATTGGACCATTGCTTGTAGCTGTAGCACTTTTTGGCAGTACCGCAGCAGTAACAGATGAACAAATTCAAGCGTTAAGTTTAAGCAAGGTTATTGTTCTGTATTCATTTGTTGGCGCTTTGTTTATTGCAGCAGCAGCTTTATTTTATTTTTCCAAAAAAGTTCCCAGTGGTATTTCAACAGAAAAAACAGAAAAAGCCAATAAAGCTTTATACTCACTGTTAATTATTACCGGCTTACTTATTATCATGTTTGTTCCTGTGTTCAGCAGCTATCGAACAGATCTTACGAATGCAACTGATGCCGTTAAGCATGATATGGAAACCTATCGTATGAAATGGTTGCTTGGTGCACTTGCTGTTGTAGTTATAGGGTTGATCGTTTCCAATATGACCGCCCGGAAAAATCCGGATGGCTGGGGAGCAATGAGGTATCCTCAGTTGGTATTAGGTATGTTAGGCATTTTTACTTATGTAGGTGTAGAAGTAGCCATTGGAAGTAATTTAGGAGAATTATTAAGGCATCCGGCTTTTGGGAGCCATGCTGCTTCAGAAGCAACCCCTTATATTATGATGTACTGGGGAGGACTTATGATCGGCAGATGGACAGGAGCAATTAGTGCGTTTAATTTAAGCAACAATACAAAAAATATTTTAAGATTTATTGTTCCGCTTGTTGCATTTGCAGTGATAATTATAATTGGATCATTAGCTAAATACAATATGGCTCCATTATATTACTATGTTATTTGTGTAGTAGTACAGATAATTGCTTTTTATATCTGCCAGGATAAACCGGCAAGAACCTTATTTATTTTTAGCGCCCTTGGATTGATTGCAATGATAATTGGTGTTATGACTACTGGCACATTTGCTATTTATGCATTCCTGAGCGGCGGATTATTTTGTTCGATTATGTGGCCGGCTATTTTCAACTTATCTATTGCAGGTTTAGGAAAATATACAACTCAGGGTTCTGCATTTTTAATCATGATGATACTGGGCGGAGGAATTATACCACCTATACAAGGTAAGATTGCCGATTATGTTCAATCAACATCAGACATACCAGGTTATGGTATTCATCAATCATACTGGATTGCAGTAGTTTGCTTTTTATACCTGGCATTATTTGCCTTCCTGGTAAAAGGCATTTTAAGGAAACAGGGAATTGATTATGATACACCGATGGACGCACCTATTGAAGCATCACCGGAAGCAACGCTTGAACGCAAATCATAAAAAATTATTTGATGGATATATCAAACGAGCTTGCAATAGGAATTGATATTGGAGGAACCAATACTAAATATGGGGTAGTTAACCATCGTGGACAAATATTAGAAAAAGGCGAAATTGCTACAGAAGATTATCCGGAGATCGGTTCCTTTATTAATGCATTACATACTAAGCTTGATCCTTTGATCAGTTCTTTAAAGAAAGAAAATGTTCAGGGCATTGGAATTGGTGCCCCAAATGGAAATTATTATACAGGTACAATTGAATATGCCCCTAATTTAAAATGGAAAGGCATTATTCCTCTTGCTAAATTAATATCAGAGAAGTTTGAATTACCGGCAGCATTAACCAATGACGCTAATGCAGCTGCTGTTGGAGAGATGACGTATGGCGCTGCAAGAGGAATGAAAGACTTTATCATGATCACACTTGGAACCGGTGTAGGTAGCGGCATTGTTGCGAACGGGCAATTAATACTAGGCCACGATGGATTTGCAGGTGAGTTAGGGCATACGATAATTATACCAGGGGGCCGCATTCATGAAGGAACTGGTATGCGGGGTTCATTAGAGGCCTATGCATCTGCCACAGGTGTTACAAAAACTGCTGTTGAATTATTGGAGAAAAATTCCGGAAAAGAAAGTCTTTTAAAAAAATATAGTGGAAAAATAAACAGCAAAATTGTTTATGAATGTGCTATGAAAAATGATAAGCTGGCAAAAAAGGTTTATGAATATACCGGAAAAATTTTAGGGCAGGCGCTGGCAAACTTTATTATGTTCTCTTCTCCTGAAGCGATCATTTTATTTGGTGGTTTAACAAGGGCCGGTGATATGATAATGAATCCTACCAGGGAGCATATGGAAAAAAATCTTCTTCCAATATTTCAAAATAAAGTAAAATTAGTTTTTAGTGAACTTGTAGAATCGGATGCTGCTATACTTGGAGCAAGTGCTTTGGTTTGGGAAATGCGTTCAGAATGATAACCTTTACAAAGTATATAAAGAATATTGATTAAAATGAAAAAGCTGCCTTATAGCAGCTTTCATAAGGGATATGTGTTTTTATAGGATTTATTTAATTTTTAGCACGGGACGAAGTTTATATCCTCCGGCTTCTTCTTTAATAGAAAGAGCAGCATCAAAATCAACTATTAAGGTTTCTAATGTTGCATTAAGATTTTTATTTATCTTAATTTTCAAGCCTGAGTCACCGCCGCTGGGGATCGTTAAAGGATATGTTACACCACCAACTACAACAGTATTGTTTGGTCCTAAAATAAGCCTGATCTCTTTTAAAGTTCCGTTTTGTACTGTACCCGTAGCCAATAAAGTGTCTACTCCATTTTGTAATCCTAATAAGTTATAAATTTTTGCATTTGTAGCAAGAGGAACCCAACCGGTAGAATCATCTCTGAAATTTACTCTTACCTCCCTGATATCTACATTTACCTTATCATAAGCCACCGGAGCATCTGTTAGCCTAACCTGAAGATTTGAAGTACCTGAATTATTATCTTTTGAACAAGATAGAAAAGTGATTATCCCTGTTCCTAAAAAGAAGGATAGTAATAAGAGTTTTGTTTTCATGGTGTAAGGGTTTATATACCGGTAAAAGGAAAAAATCATGCCAATAAACAAAAGTCTGCTTTTATAACTTTTTTATAATAAAAACAGCTGGTACAGGTCTTTGTTTTTTATCAGAGACTTTAATTGTTTCTTTTCCATTTATTAATAAACAACTACTGCCTCCGCCATCCAGATTTAAAGCTTCAATACAGCCTAGATCTTTAAATATTTGTGCTTCCTGAATTAAGGTAGCCCCTGAAGCATTAGTGTTTCTGCCTTCAACCACCAGTATAATAAGTTTATTATCTTTTGTATAACTCATTGCAGTTCGCGGATGCTTATCATTGATAGCTTTACCGGCAAACATTTTTTCTTCATTATTGGTTATCATTATTTCGCCATTTTGCAAAAGAACCGGTCCACCGCCAATAGCAGTTTGCATTTTCCATTTTTTAAAAGGATTAAATTTGGTTGCGGCTTCCTTTTGCCTCGTTGTAGCATTTACTGTAAAAAAGTTACCTGTACTTGTATAAGGAAATTGTACTGCTTTAGCAAAGGATTTTGTAGTATCTGTTTTTATCCATGCAACATCAGCATTCCTTTTTTTTGTAATACCGATGGCTCCTTTATAAACAGGATATTTTATTAAAGAATCTTTCCCTCTTCCCTTTATTGGCGCAGTATAGGAAACAAGTCTTCCATCTTTTATAACAACATTTAGATTCAGGTTTGTTTCAAATGAAAAGAAAGTACCATTAACTACAACAAGAGGGTTATCATTCTTTTGATAGAATTGTGAGGGCGTTAATCTTCTTTTATACGTTGTATCAGTTGTAAAATTTAAGTTTTTGTCTTTAAGATCTGCAATTACATAATAAGCACGGAAAGCGCCGGTATCAATTCTATCATTTGTAAAGTAAACATGAACCGATGAAGGCAATGGCTGATAAAGCGAATCTACATTTTGCCATTTGAGCTGAGAATAAGAAAATGTAGTAGTTAATAATATTAGAATTGAAAGAATAATTTTAGAAATCCAATTCTTATTTACCATTAATATTTATTATAAGATTGCTTCGTCGTTTCCTCCAAAGACAAGTAAACTGATTACTGATTAACTGATAACTTTTCCTCGATCCATTTATTTCTTCCATATCCTTGAATTACATGCTTTTCTGAATGATAAGAAGAACGAACCAAAGGGCCGCTCTCTACATAATCAAATCCAAGGTTATAACCAATTTCACGTAACTCTGCAAATTCATCAGGATGTACAAAGCGATTAACCTCTAGATGTTTTTTTGAGGGCTGAAGATATTGGCCTATTGTAATTACATCAACACAATTGTCTTTAAGATCATACATAGTTTGTATCACCTCTTCTTTTGTTTCGCCAAGACCAAGCATAATTCCGCTTTTTGTACGCATTCCACCTTCTTTTAATATGCGTAGTGTTTGCATGCTTCTCCAGTATTTTGCCTGTATTCTAACTTTTTTTGTTAAGCGCTCAACTGTTTCAATATTATGACTAACAACTTCAGGGGCTGCATCAATAATACGCTGAATATTTTCTGATTCTCCCTTAAAATCGGGGATCAGGGTTTCTAACGTTGTATTAGGGTTTAAAGATTTAATAGCCATAATAGTATTATACCAAACAATGGAGCCACCATCTTTTATTTCATCTCTATCCACTGAAGTTACTACAGCATGTTTTACCTTCATCAGATGTATTGCTTCTGCAACTCTTTGTGGCTCATCCCAGTCAACAGCTAATGGGCGGCCTGTTGCTACTGCACAGAATCCGCAGCTCCTTGTACAAATATTCCCAAGAATCATAAAAGTTGCAGTGCCCTCTCCCCAACATTCGCCCATATTAGGGCAATTGCCGCTTTCGCAGATAGTATGTAATTTATGAGTATCAACCAGCTTTCTTACATGTTTATATTCTTCACCAATTGGCAACTTTACCCTAAGCCAGTTTGGCTTTTTAGTTCCGATAGCTATCGGGATATGTTGAACGTCTGATAATAGTTCCTGCATAGTTCTGCTTAAGAAATTCGGCACACGATGAATGACATCGCAAAAATTTGAAGAATATGAATGCCGGTTACAAATTATTTTCTTCTTCCAAATAATATGGCAACATATCCTGTAAAGAAAAATTGTCTTGGAGTTTCACGCACCATAAGGGGCACTTTTTTAGAATAGTAGTCAGCGCTTATGCCAACTTCTAATGCAGAAACAATTTCATTATAACTGCCATAATCAAACCTTAGTGCAGTTTTTATGTAAGCTCCCGGATTTATTGTCACATCATTCCAGCCTTTGCTAAAACCCGGCCCACCGCTAATTTCATTAGGATCTAAAAATTTTGCACTATCTGATGATTCATATTTTATGTAATCATCTGTACCACCTACCTGAACATAGTATGGGCGAACCATGCCTAAATTTAACCCTCCTCCAAAATTCCCGGTGATGCTAACTCCATTTTTATTTGACTTATTGCCAAAGAGTATTTGTTGCTGTAAACCCAATTTTACAGGATAAAGAAAATTTTGTTTTCCATACACAAAGGGCGTACTGAAATACAGAGTACCTTGCTTTTCTTCCCTGTTACTTTTATATTCAGATAATTCAAGTTGAAAAAGCATTCCCTTCTTTACTGTTGATAACCTGCCTACCTCTAAGAATGCGCCATAACCATTATTAATAAGTTTTCCGCCAACTACTATGTGCCTTTTATATGCGATAACACCTTCTTCTTCCTGTTTTATTAAAGCATCTATTCTTTTACGGTTTTGATCACGCTTTTCTTTTTTTGATTGCTTTTGAGCGTAAGATGAAGATGCAATAATTAATGATATGATTATGAAAAATAGTTTTTGCATGCACTAAGGTATTGAGGTTTTACTGTGTAAATTTATGAAAAAATAAATAATGACAGCTTCAATAATATACCAGGGCGATTTACGATGCAGTGCTACTCATTTGCAAAGCGGAACTGTAATACAAACAGACGCCCCTATAGATAACAGGGGCAAAGGAGAGAAATTTTCTCCTACTGATACACTCTGCGTTTCCCTTGCAACATGTATTATAACTACGATGGCCTTAAAGGCCAGCGACATGGGTGTAGAGTTAAAAGATACAAAAATTGATGTTACGAAATATATGTTAAAAGATCCCAGAAGAGTTGGACAGGTTGATATTACCATTCATTTTCCCGAATTACAATTAGATGAATCACAAAAATCAACATTGGAAATAACCGGAAATAATTGCCCGGTTGCAAAAAGCTTAAACCCAGAGCTCCGGTTGAATATTCAGTATAATTGGTAAGTTTAAACTTCTCTTAATAAAGAATTTCCGATTGAACATTCCAGGCAACGCTTATTATTACAATACTCATTTTTGAGCTGAATATATGATTGCGAGTCAAAAGAATTTTTACTACTGTAATTAAGTATTGCAAAACCTTTTGTAATAACATTCTTTTCAGGTGCAATCTCTTCAAGCCATGCAATTGCTTTGTCTTTATATTGTTGCTCATTATGATAAAGGCCATAAGCAAATAAGGCGGGCACAATTGTATTTATAAGAATATTATTTGTCATTTGCTCACCAAGTTTTTTCTTTTTATAAGACGATGTTTCATCAAATAAGTAATGGTAGTGCCAATAATCATTTGCTGTTAAGTTAAAAAATTCTTTCACATCGGCAAGAGATTCAGTTTCTTTAACTTTTGAAAATAAACCGGTGCTTTTATTAATAAGCATTGCCAGTTGCGCTAATCTGATCGTGGGAAAATTTGCGGGCCTCATCCTAAGGAAGAATAATTGAACCCCAGGTTGAATCAGCTTATATTTCATTTTGTAAAACCTATATTCCTTTTGTAACATTTTAGGATAATCTTCTTCAAAAACTTTTTCCAGTGAACCTGCCTGGCCAAATAATAATGCTTCAAGTTGATGGATTTGGTTTTTATGTTTAGCCAGAAGGCTGAGGGGAAGTGATCTTGCGATCTTTTCAAATGCGTCGCTATTTACCTGTATGCCGAAATTTTTTGCAATAAGCCACCAGAAGGTTTCTTCCCAATGAAAATTATTTTGATTTAAAAATGAAAAAATTATTGATGCTTTATTCTCCAGCCTTTCAGCGAGTAATCTTTGTTTCCAGCTGATTAATGCCAGGTCCTTAATTGAATGAACATGTTTTTCACAAGGGATAAATGAATTAGTATTCATTAAGGCTTCATATTTACTTAATAACAATTTTGAAACCCTGTTTTGTAATTCCAGTGTTGGTAAAGTACTTCCTGTGATATCTTTAATTTCCCTGTCATGTTCCCATACAACATGCAGTATTATGTTGTTGTAGTTCTTATCTGCAGAGTGATTATGTAAATCCCAATCAGAAGATTTTATGTGTAATTCTATATTGCCAGCCCATATTGTATTGCCGATTTTAATTTTTGCTTCAAAAAAATCAGCTCCCTGATTGGTATTAAAATTTCCCTGATAAATTATTTGTAGCGGTAATCCGGAAGATGTGGTAAGCTCATTTTTATTAAAGTATTGATATTGCCACAGGTATTGCAACAGTCTTTCTTTCATAAATAAGTTAATAAGAATAAAAGATAAGAATTATCCGGCTATAATTTATTTAGTTCTTTAACTACCCTGCTTATGGGTAAGCCCATAACATTATAGAAGTCTCCTTTAATTGATTTGATGCCAACAACCCCTATCCATTCCTGTATTGCATATGCCCCTGCTTTATCGTATGGCTTGTATTTATCTACGTAAAAAGCTATCTGATCTATACTAAGTGCATTAAATTCTACTTCAGTTATATCTGCAAAAACTATTTCTTTGTTATTGAATAAGATACATACACCGGTTATTACCGAATGCTTTTCACCCGATAATCTGGAAAGGATTTTTATTGCCTCTTCCCTATCCGCAGGCTTACCAATTATTTCATCATTAAGTACAACAATAGTATCTGCAGATAAAATGGGTACAGAATCCCCATGTGAAACCTGTATGTTCACAGCCTTATTTTTGGCAATGTGTATCGCAATCTCCAACGGGGTTAAATGTGAAGGATAAGTTTCAGGAGTATCTTTAATTATTATGTCAAAAGGCACTTCAGCCCATTGTAATAATTGTTTTCGCCTGGGTGACTGTGAACCTAAAATTATTTTTTGCATTTTTTTATCCCAGCCTTTTATAAATATATCCGGAAAAATATCATTGAAACAATACCTGTAAACATTACCATTTTAATAGCGCTGCTTAATCTGCTGAAATGAGACGCCCTTTGTGCCATGTATAATTTTTGGAGAATCAGTAGTAAAGGAATAATAATCAGCAACACACAATATACAGCCGATAACCACCAGCCTAATTGTAATACATAGAATTGTAATATTGCAACCCCACCTGCAAGCACAACAAGCCAAACTCCTGCAAAAACTTTTGATACAGGAATGCCCCATACAATTGGCATAGTTTTGCATCCATATTTTACATCTCCTTCTATATCTTCCATATCTTTTACAACTTCCCGTATAAGTGAAATAATAAAAGCAAACCCGGCATATAAAAACGAAACTTTCAAAAGCCTGGAGATGATGTAGGAATTGTCAACAGGGTTGTGGCGTATTTTATATTCTGCAGTGGTAATAACCAATATCACCCATGCTGTTAAAATAGAAATTATTACATTACCAATTAATAATTTTTGTTTGAATGTGGTTGAATAAAACCATAAACCTGCAATAGATAATAAATTAAAAAAAGGTATGTAAATGTTTTTAAGCTTATAACCGGCGTAAAAGCTTATTGCAAGGCCGGTAAGCGATAAACATAAGTGAAAAACCATTGCCCATCTTCTGCTGATATATTTTTCTATTATTAGTTTAGAAGGCTTGTTTACAAGATCAATATTAAGATCGAAATAATCATTGATTATATACCCTGCCGCTGCAATGCATATAGAAGCGAAAACCAATAAATAAAAAATACCTGAAGATAACCCTGTTGTAATTACGCCTTTATAAACAAAAGGTAATATGCAGTAAAAAAATAAAATTTGTGTAAGCGCAATAAAAACCAGGTTAGGCCATCTGATTAATTTTAAAAAAGCAGGGATTAACTTCATTAAATCTATTCTGAAATTAGTTAATGGTTATAACTTTTATTACAATATAGTTATTCTACCTTCCATTTATCATTCAGTTTTAATACTTTCTCTATTACATCCCTTACACAACCGTGGCCTCCATTAAAAGGTGATACATATTTTACTATTCGTTTTAATTCACTTACAGCATCTGCAGGGCAACATGATACACCCACAATATCCATACAGCCATAATCAGGTATGTCATCACCCATATACAATACTTCAGCGGGACTAAGATTTTTTTCTGCAATATATTTTAGTAATAATTCTCTTTTACTGGCCACCTTCATAAACACATCTGATACACCAAGATGTGCTAATCTTTTTTTTGCTTGCTCCGATATACTGCCGGAAATAACAACCATTTTATAACCGTTATCAGCAGCAATGTGCATTGCATATCCATCTTTTATATCCATCTTGCGCAGCCATTCTGTATCATTTAAAATCAGCAGCGATCCATCAGTAAGTACGCCATCCAGGTCAAAAACAAATGTTTTTATTAATTTAAATTTTTCTAAAATATTCATAAAGTAAATTAGCGAATTCGATAATTAAGCTCCTCTGGGGTTTTGGGATTGATTATCTCTCCATTCATACACCCATCCGCTCTGGATCATCTCCAGGTGGCCTTCATTACTTTCTTCCGGCTTACCTGCAAAATTTGGAATTTCCAAAACCCATTTAAGAAGGTCGGTGAAGCGTACCCGGTAAATTTTTCCTTCATTAAAATCATCCCCAAAACGCTCATATAATTTCATGGCGATATCCTCATAATCATTCCAATGTATGGGGGGTTCAAAACTCATAGTAATTAATTTGCTGATGTGCTGATAAGCTAATGTGCGAATGTTATAAAAGTTTAATCCGGAGAAAAAATTGAATTAGCAAATTAGCACATTATCAAATCAGCTAATTAATTATTCTCCTAAAAACTGTGTTTGGTCAGGTAAAGTAACTTCTATTTCTCCTTCACCATCATGTAAAATGCACTGGCAGCCTAACCGGGAGTTTAATCGTGGATTTATTGCCCTGTCAATAAAATCCTCTTCTTTATCACTTAGCTCTTCTAAAAAATCCTCTCCCTTTTCCACATATAAATGACATGTGCTGCAGGCACAAACCCCTCCGCAGTTATGATGCAGTTCTATATCATTGGTAAGGGCAACTTCTAAAATTGACTGGTCATGTTCTACATTATTTATAGTAACGGGCATCAAACCCTTTTGTTCAAACTTAAAAGTAACCTTATACATCAGCTTTCTTTAACGCACGCAAAATTAAGCTATAGGTTACGAATTGGTTTTTATTTTCCCAATTAATAAGCTGCTTACTTTTTTTGATTAAGCTTTAAAATACTTTCTGAAAGTTTTAAATACAGGTATTTTAAGTCAGGATGTACCGAAAGTATTTGAAGGTGTTTACCTAATGTATATATATCTTCTCTTATAGCTGGTCCGGTCTGTACCGTTTGTGGTGGGTGCAGTTGCATGCGCAGGGTAGTTTCGTCTATTAAAGGGTATAACTTTTTAAAATCAATATTTTCTATTTTACAAAATTCATCCGCCATAGCAAATAAATGGTTGGTAAAATTATTAACAATAACAGCAGCTACGTGAAATTTTAGCCTTTCCTGGTCATCAGCTATCGTTACGTTGTTAGATAATGTTTTACAAAAACCTTCAATGATAGTTATTGCATCAGGATTGCAGCCATCAATTAATAAAGGAATTTCAGCAGGTGAAGATGATCTTACAAGGCTTTGTAAGGGATAGATTATGCCATAACTGGAAGAGAGATTTTTTAAAACATCTTTTGAAACAGAGCCTGCTGTATGCACTACTAATTTATTTCCCAATGATGCATATTGATCTAAATGGTATAATGCCGTATCAGTTATTGCTAATAAATACAGGTCAGCCTCTTTATACTGTGAAGATTTAAAACTTCCCCATGAAGAATTAAATAATGCTGCAAGTTCTTTTGCATGATTTTCATTTCTGCTTAATACCTGAATAATCTGATGCCCTGCATTGTATATAGCCTTGCCAAGCACAGTAGCAACATTACCTGAACCTACAATTACAACCTTCATTGTTACAATCTTTTGATTTTAGGGCTTATGCAAAGGAGCATCGATGCAACTAAATTATCACTGTTAATGTCCTTGATAAAGTTCGATTAGCTTTCCTGTTGACAATAGTAAGACCAATTTTTTACAAATAAAAATGTCTGAAAAAATATAATATGGCAAGGGATTAATATCCGCAGATATATTTTATTTAAATTTTCAATTTTCAATTTTAAGCTAATATTGCATGTAAGCAGATGTAAAAAATAGAAACAAAATGCTGAAGAATTTATAAATTATGGCAAAGAATCTTTTAATAGTTGAGTCTCCTGCAAAAGCAAAAACCATAGAGAAAATCCTGGGGAAAGATTTTGAGGTTAAGAGTTGTTATGGCCATATCCGTGACCTGGAGAAAGATGATATGGGCATCGATATAAAAAATCATTTTAAGCCACGCTATAAGGTACCCGATGAAAAAGCAAAAGTGGTTAAAGAATTAAAATACCTGGCAAAAAAAGCCGATGAAGTATGGCTGGCTTCCGATGAAGACCGTGAAGGAGAAAGTATAAGCTGGCATTTGTCAGAAGTGCTGGGTCTTGATCCTAAAACAACAAAAAGAATTGTTTTTCATGAGATAACTAAGCCTGCTATAGAAGCAGCAGTAAAAAATCCCCGTTCAATAAATATGAATCTTGTAAATGCTCAACAGGCAAGGCGTGTGTTGGATAGAATTGTTGGGTTTGAGCTATCTCCCGTTCTATGGCGTAAAATAGGTATGACAGGAGGACTAAGTGCAGGCCGTGTGCAAAGTGTGGCTGTGAAATTAATTGTTGAAAGAGAAAGGGAAATAAACCAGTTTAAAAGCACCAGTAATTTTAAGATCGAAGCGACACTTGCATCAACTGATATTAACAACAAAACCATACCCTTTAAAGCCGAAGATGGAAGAAAATATGAAATAAAAACCGCTGAAAATTTTTTACAAAGCTGTATTGACGCTGAATATACCGTTAAGGATATACAGGTAAAGCCGGGAAGGCGCACACCAGCGGCTCCATTTACAACATCCACATTACAACAGGAAGCCAGTCGTAAATTAGGCTATGGGGTTAGTAAAACCATGTTACTTGCACAAAAATTATATGAAAGTGGTAAGATAACTTATATGCGAACGGATAGTGTTAGCCTAAGCCAAACAGCAATTGAGGATATAAAAAATGCTGTTAGAAATTGCTGTGGTGAAAACTTCATCGAGATAAGAAAATTTAAAAATAAAAATGAGAGTGCGCAGGAAGCCCATGAAGCTATTCGCCCTACTTATATGTCAAACAGTACTGATGTGGATCCTGATACTAAAAGCTTATATGATCTGATATGGAAGAGGACAATGGCAAGCCAAATGAAGGATGCGATCCTGGAAAAAACAATTGCGAAAATTGGTATCAGTACAAATAATGAAGAGCTTACTGCCTCCGGAGAGGTTATAAAATTTGATGGGTTTTTAAAAGTATATATTGAAGGAAGTGACGAGGAAACTGATGAAAAAAAAGATGGTGATAGCCGGTTACCAAATTTAAATGTTGGCCAAAAGCTTCAGTTTCAGGAAATGACTGCCATGGAGAAATTTACCAGGCCACCTGCAAGATATACTGAAGCTTCACTGGTAAAAAAACTGGAAGAATTAGGTATAGGCAGACCCAGCACGTATGCGCCTACCATAAGTACAATTGTAAAAAGAAACTATGTAGAGAAAAAAGATAAAGAAGGAAATAAACGGGAGTTCACTATTTTAAAACTTAAAGAAGATAAAATACAAAAATCTATTCATTCCGAAAATACAGGCGCAGAAAAATCTAAATTATTTCCAACTGATCTCGGGCTTGTTGTTACTGATTTTTTAAGTAAGCACTTTGATGAAGTAATGAATTATTCATTTACTGCAAACATTGAGGAGGAATTTGATAAGATAGCAGAAGGCAAACAGCAGTGGAGTAAAATGGTAGGAGATTTTTACAAACCATTTCATGAGGATGTTGAACATACACTGGAGAATGCAGAAAGATCTGTTGGTGAAAGAGAATTAGGAAATGATCCTGTTAGTGGAAAACCAATTATAGCAAGAATGGGAAAATATGGGCCGATGGTGCAGGTAGGTGTTCAGCAGGATGAAGAAAAACCAAAATTTGCAAAACTTAAATCCAACCAGAGCATTGAGACTATAACATTAGAAGATGCCCTTGAACTTTTTAAATTGCCGCTAACATTGGGGCAATATGAAGGACAGGAGGTGGTAATAAATATAGGTCGTTTTGGCCCTTATGTAAAATGGGGAGAACAGTTTATTTCTATTCCCCGGGGCGAAGATCTGCAGGAGATAGATCTAAACAGGGCTATAGAAATTATTAATGCCAAACAAATCGAGGATGCACCCATTGGTTTTTTTGAAGATAAGCCAATTACCAAAGGTAAAGGGCGGTTTGGCCCTTTTATAAAATGGAACAATTTATTTATTAATGTACCAAGGGCCTATAATTTTGATACTCTTACACAGGAAGATTGTAATGAGCTTATCCTAAAAAAAGTTGAGAAAGAATCTAAAAGAGTTATAAAACAATGGCCAGAAGAAAAAATAGCAATCGAGAATGGTCGGTGGGGACCTTTTATAAGATTCGGTAAAAAAATGCTTAAGCTGCCCCAAACGCCTGGCAAAACAAAATACACTGCAGAAGAACTTTCGGATATCACTCTTGAAGAGATTAAAAAAATGATTATTAAACAGGATCCCAAAGCTTTCGATAAAAAAGCTTCTGTAAAGAAAAGACCATTAAAAAAGACCTCCAGGAAAAAAGTATAGAAAGCTGCAAAAGCGCATATTTTCGATAAAAAGTTTTAAGTTATTTTTTAAGAGATAATTCCCGATATTTATTTTTTAAAAAGCTGATCTATCCTGAAAATCTAATATTCAATTGAATGTAAATGCAGGAAAACAAAGAAATATCCGCCCTCTTTCATCTTATTGATGATCCTGATGAAGATGTATTTAATACAGTAAGTGATAAAATTGTTTCACTGGGAAGGGCCATTATTCCTAACTTGGAACATTTGTGGGAAAACACACCGGATGAGGAAGTACAGGGAAGAATTGAATCGCTCATTCATAAATTACATTTCAGGGATCTTACCAATGATTTTACCGAATGGAAAAACGGTTCTCACGATCTGTTACAGGGCGCCTTATTAGTTGCCCGGTATCAATACCCTGAAATGCTTTCCACACCAACACTACAGGAGATTGAAAAGATCCGCAGAAATATATGGCTGGAACTTAACAGTTATCTTACACCGCTTGAACAAACAAATGTTGTAACCGGGATTTTATATAATTACTACAAATTAAAAGGAGCAGAAGTAGCGTATGATATTCCTGAGGATTTTTTTATAAATAAAGTATTGGAAGGTAAAAAAGGAAATGCCATCACCAACGGAATTTTATATGTGGTGCTTTGCGAATTACTTGATCTGCCGGTTAGGGCTATTAATATTCCCAAGCAATTTATACTTGCTTATTTTGATGTAGATTATAACTATCCAAACCCTGCAGGAAAACCAGGCAATAAAATCAATTTCTTTATTGATCCATTAAACGGCCAGATGTATACACACAAAGATGTTGAGAATTATTTCAAAAGAATTTCGGTGCCTCCTACCCCATCCTATTTTAAACAATTAAACAATAAGCGTATAATTCAATTTTTGCTCGAGGAATTGAGCAAATGCTTTGATGACGATAAAAACCGGTACAAGCAAAAAGATCTTATTTTGCTTAGTAGTTTACTGGATGATTAAATTAATAAACCTGGAAACATTTCTGGCATATTACCGCTCACCCATTGGCATACTGTCAATAAAGAGTTATGGTGATTCTATTGCCGAAATTTTATTTGTTAATTCACCCAGGGGCCAGCAGGTTAATGAAGATGAAATTGAATATGCAGTACCTAAGACAACTGTAATAAAAAAATGTATTAAGCAGCTTGAGGAATATTTTTCGGGTAAAAGAAAAAAGTTTGATCTTAAACTAACCTTTAGCGGTTCTGCTTTTCAGAGAAAAGTATGGGGTGAACTTATCAATATCCCATACGGCAAACATATAAGTTATCTAACACTTTCCAGGCGTATAGAAAATGCAGGAGCCATAAGAGCGGTGGGTACAGCAAACGGCTGCAATAAAGTATGTATTGTTGTTCCATGCCACAGGGTTATTGGCACTGATGGCTCTTTAGTAGGATATGGCGGTGATCTATGGAGAAAGAAATGGCTGCTGGATCATGAAGCTAAAATTGCACATGGTGTGCAGGAACTGTTTTAATATAATGATGCTGCCAATTTGTGTTCCCATTAAAACCAGGTTCGATACAAGAAGCCGGTGCACATAAGTAAAAATCAAAAAAAATAGACTAGTCGACTCTAATCTAACTAGTTACGTTTATGTTTTCACAGGCGAATATCTTACCTATTTTTGTAAAAATTACTTTCAAACATGCGTATATCACTCTCTTACCTGAAAAGCCTTGTAATATTATTGATGGCTTTGATTTTATTAAGTTCAAATAGCTGCAAGGATACGACCAGCAATAGCAAACCAATATCAAAAAATAATGATGCTCTCTTTAAAAAATATAATCTTGATAAAATAACATTGCCGCAAGGCTTTACAATAGATGTGTATGCGGAAGTTGATAAAGCAAGAAGCATGACGCTGTCTCCTAACGGTACCTTATTTGTGGGTAACCGCAATGGCAATAAAGTATATGCTGTTACTGATGAAAATAAAGATGGTGTTGCTGATAAAGTATATACCGTAGCATCCGGGTTGAATTCTCCCAATGGTGTTGCCTTTAAAGATGGTAGTTTGTACATTGCAACAATCTCATCTATTCTAAGACTGGACAGTATTGAATCAAAATTAAATATTCCCCCATCCCCTGTAACCGTGTACGATCAATTTCCCAAAGATGGTCACCATGGATGGAAATTTATTGCCTTTGGGCCTGATGGAAAATTATATGTGCCTGTTGGCGCTCCCTGCAATATTTGTGAAAAAGAAAATCCAGTTTATTCATCTATTACAAGCATAAATGCTGATGGTAGCGGTATGGAAGTTTTTGCGAGGGGTATACGAAATACTGTTGGCTTCGACTGGCATCCGGTTACAAAAGAATTATGGTTTACTGAAAACGGTGGCGACAAAATGGGCGATAATATTCCCGAAGATGAACTGAACCATGCTCCGCAAAAAGGAATGCATTTTGGTTTTCCTTATTGCCACCAGGGAAATGTGTTAGATACTGAATTTGGTAAAAATAAAAATTGCAGTAACTATGTTCCTCCTGTAAAAAATATTAGACCCCATGTGGCTGCATTGGGAATGCGGTTTTATACAGGTAATATGTTTCCGGCAGAATATAAGCATGCAATATTTATTGCCAATCACGGCAGTTGGAACAGGAGTACGCCACTTGGTTATGATGTAACACTCGCCAAGCTTAAGGGTAATGAAGTTACTGATTATACTGTATTTGCTTCGGGATGGTTGCGTCCTGATAATTCTGTTATAGGAAGGCCGGTAGATATACTACAAATGCCTGACGGAGCTTTATTGGTAAGCGATGATTATAATGGAGCAGTTTACAGAATATCGTTTAAATAGTCATTGGGTCATTGGTCAATAAGTCATTTGCTTCAGGACTATTGACAATTGACCATTGACTACTTAAGATCCTCAGAAGTGAAAGCCAAAGGCAGTAAGTATCCGGCATTATCAATTATCTGCACCTTACCTTTCAATCCACTTAAAATAATCCGGATTGGTTTTTTAAAGCGGTTTTGAAACTCACTGAGAGATTGTCTGCAAATACCGCAGGGGCTAACGGGTGTATTGCTCTCTCCTTTTAAATTATTGTATGTAATGGCCATTGTTTCAATAGCAACGCCGGGATGATTTGATGCAGCAGCAGAAAGCAAACTTCTTTCTGCACAAATACCCGCAGGATACGAAGCGTTTTCCTGGTTAGTACCCGAAACCATTTCCCCGTTTACTAACTTAGCTACAGCACCTACCTGGAAATTTGAATAAGGGGCATATGCAAACTGTGTTACCGAACGGGCCTCGCTTAAAAGAAAAGCATCCTCCTCTTTTAATTCATCACTTGAATCGTACACTTCTATTGTAAACTTTAGTTCTTCTTTTTTCATTTATCCAATTATAAATCAGCACATCAGCATATACAAATTAGCACATTATTTAATTGTTCTAAACAGGCGGCTCCACCTTGGTCCCTTTTCCCAGCTAAACCATATTAAAGTGGCTTTACCTACAATATGATCTTCAGGAACAAATCCCCAAAACCGGCTGTCAAGCGAATTATGCCTGTTATCACCCATCATCCAGAAATAATCCATTTTAAAAGTATAGGAAGTTGATTCTTTTCCATTAATGAAATATTTACCATCTCTTTCTTCAAATGTATTGCCTTCATAAACACTTATGCTGCGTTTGTAGCGGATAACATTATCAGGTGTAAGAGATATAGTCGCACCTTTTTTAGGGATCCATACTGGCCCATAATTATCAACCGTCCATTGCCTTTCGATTGTATAATATGGATACAATTGGGCTTCCGGTGGATAAGGAGCCGGAACAATATTTTTTATGTTTGATAATTTAGACAATTTTTGTTTTTCCGCCTCTGTCATATTAATAGAATAAGTACCAGGCCCTGTATTTACAAATTCATTAAGCATGGGGTCAGTATGTATTCCAAATTCTGCAATTTCCTCTTCATTAAGAAAAGAACCGTCAGTAGTAACAATATAGTTTCTTTCATGATCTTTTGGAATTCCAGCTGTTCTGCCATTTATATACACCACGCTTCCCCTTACCTGTAATGTATCCCCGGCAACAGCAACGCAACGTTTAATGAAATTTTCTCTTTTGTCGACCGGCCTTACAATGATGTTTTCTCCATAAGTATCCCATATTCTTGTTCTTGCTTCATCATAGCTAATATTTTCAGCTGCCATGCGTTGCCTTATTGCTTCATAGTACGTTACTCTTGATCCAAAGTTTTCCTCATCATTTATTAATGTATCATTTACGGGGAAATTAAATACAACAACATCATTTCTTTTTATGGGGCTGGCAAACCATCGGGTATAAGGAATATGAATCCATTCCACATACGATTTTGTATTTAAGCCGGGAATTGTATGATGTACAAATGGCATTGCAATGGGGGTATTGGGAATTCTGGGTCCATAGCTAAATTTACTTACAAACAGAAAATCGTTTACCAGCAAAGTTTTTTCCATTGATGGTGTAGGAATAGTATATGCTTCAAATACAAATGTACGAATGAGGGTTGCTGCTACTATTGCAAATACCGCGGCATCAATCCATTCTCTTGCTGCAGATTTTTTATAATTTTTTACCACTACCGTGCCGGCATATCTTTCATTTTTTGAAAAACCTAAGTATGGAAAATAAATAAATGGGATAAATACTGTTGCAGCATGAGCAAGAACAGAGAACCTGCCAAAATGTTCTACAAATTTTATGAGTATCCAGATAATAATAAAAAATCCTACAATGGGAATAAACTGAAGGAAGAACCAGATTTTTTTCAGGCGCATTTTTTCTACCATGCACCACGTGTTATAAAATGGTATAAATGCTTTCCAGCCAGCAATACCTGCCTTCTGAAACATGCCATACAAGCCAACCAGAGAGGAAATTAACGCAATAATAAATAAGAGGAAACCTATACTCATGTACAAAGTTTTAGTGCGGACAAATGTAGTGTATTAAAAAGTCTGAACCTTGATTTATGAGATTAATGGATTAATGGGATTTATAAACTAATGTTAATTATGAAACGGCAAACATGAAAAAATTTACCGAACGATTTTCGCCTTTTCTCATTTCACTCTTTCACCTTTCGCTATTGTTTGCTTTAAGAATGGAGTTGATGCATTGATTTACTTCATCACTTTTATTCAATATCATTAAATGTCCTCCTTTATGAATTGTATAATCAGGTTTAATTTTTTTTATAGAGAATATTCTGTCCATGTCGCCATGAATATGGTAGAGCTTTTTCGGCGCTGATTTATTTTCCCAGTTTAAGATGGCGTTCACTGCCCAGTTAGAATATACCGTATTTATATTTTTTCTATAGTCATAAACCATTTCCCGTTCTTCTTTAGTGGTTATCCCCAGGTTGTAGTCCTGAAATGGACGGGTTATTTTATATGATCGCATGGGGAAAAGCCTGTTAAGCTTTAATTTTCCTGAAAGCCTCATCCATAAAGGCATTTCATTGCCTGATTTAATGCTTGAAATGATTATGACTAAATCCGTTTCTATTTGTCTTGCTATCTCAATACACATTATTCCCCCAAAAGATAAACCGATGAGAATTGGATTTTGATGATGGATTTGTTTGGTTAATCTTTGAGCGTATGCATCAATACTCTCATTTTTTTCTGGTAATATCCATTTGATAAAATGTATTTCGTGTTGTGGAAACTGAACTTTAGAAAACATTTTTTCATCCGCCCCTAACCCGCTTATGCAATAAATGTGTTTCATATTAAAAAGTCATTAAGTTATTATTCAGTAAGTCAATAAGGGAAAATTTAATTAATGACTTAATGACTATTGATGAATGACTTGTTATTATTTTCTTGGCAGTACATAATTTTCTACATCATCAGCGGTGATTGTTTTACCGGAAAGGATGATGAGGCGTTCAACAACATTCCTCAACTCACGAATATTGCCGCTCCAGTTGTGTTTTTGCAGGGATTCGGTTGCATTTTTTTCTATTGATTTTTTAGGCTGTCCGTACTCACTTGCTATATCTTCTAAAAATTTATCAACAAGCAGCGGAATATCGCCTAGTCTGTCATTTAAAGAGGGGACATGCATAATTATAACACCCAGCCTGTGATAAAGGTCCAGCCGGAATTTTTTTTCTTCTACTTCTTTTAGTAAATCTTTATTTGTTGCAGCAATTACTCTTACATCAACGGTTATATCTTTATCAGCCCCAACTCTTGTTATTTTCGCTTCCTGTAAAGCCCTTAAAACTTTAGCCTGGGCATTAATACTCATATCGCCAATCTCATCCAGGAATAAAGTACCCCCATTAGCCTGCTCAAACTTGCCTATTCGCTGTTTTACTGCGGATGTAAATGAGCCCTTCTCGTGTCCAAACAATTCGCTCTCGATCAATTCTCCCGGAATAGCAGCGCAATTAACTTCAATCATAGGCCCTGAAGAACGGTTGCTTTTATCATGGATCCATTTTGCCACTAATTCTTTCCCCACGCCATTATCACCCGTTATTAAAACCCGTGCCTCTGTTGGAGCGATCTTATCAATGGTATCTTTAATTTTTTTTATAGGTGCAGATTCTCCAATTATCTCCTGAGTTTTATTTACTCTTCGTTTTAAAACCTTTGTTTCTGCAACCAGAGATGTTTTATCCATTGCATTGCGAAGTGTGATAAGCATCCGGTTAAGATCAGGAGGCTTGGCAATGTAATCGTAAGCGCCTTTCTTAACGGCTTCCACTGCAGTTTCAATATTTCCATGCCCGCTGATTATTATAACAGGAATATCACCATTTATTTGTTTAGCTTTTTCAAGAAATTCTATACCATCCAGCTTAGGCATTTTAATATCACACAAAACAAGATCAAAATTCTTTTCCCTGAATTTTTTTAATCCCTCCTCCCCATCCCCTGCCTCATCAATTTTATAGCCCTCATAACTAAGTATTTCAGTTAAGGTTTTACGGATGCTTTTTTCATCATCTATAATTAAAATATTTGCCATGTTTAATACTTGAACAAGTCAAAAATAATCAATTCTAAATCAGGATAGAATTATCATAACAGAGAGTTGGCCCCTAAAAATTGAGAATAAAATAAAAGGATGCTTTTTATTTATTAAGGTACATCACTTCTTTAACCAGGCTTACCGTTCTTGGAACATCCGGCAAATAAGCAGCCACAAGATTAGGTGCGTAATGCATAGGCGTATCGGTAGAGGTTATCCTGCGGATAGGAGCATCCAAATAATCAAAACCTTCTTTTTGTATTTTATAAGTTATTTCAGAAGAAACGGATGCAAAGGGCCACTGCTCTTCAACAATAACCAACCGGTTTGTTTTTTTGACTGAATTTAATATAGTTTCCCAATCCATAGGGCGTATGGTTCTTAGATCAATTACTTCTGCGCTTATATTTTCCTTTTGTAATTCATCAGCAGCACCTAAAGCCACCTTCATCATTTTATTGAATGAAACAATCGTTACATCACTCCCTTCTCTTACCACTTTTGCTTTTCCAATGGGAATTAAATACTCCTCTTCCGGAACATCACCCTTTTCTCCATACATCACTTCGCTCTCCATAAAAATAACCGGATCATCATCACGAATAGCGCTCTTTAGTAAACCCTTACCGTCATAAGGATTACTTACGGAGATTACTTTGAGCCCCGGAATATTGGCATACATCGCTTCATAGGCGGTGGAATGTTGTGCTCCTAATTGTCCGGCACTACCGCCCGGGGCCCTAAAAACAATCGGACAACCGACCTGTCCTCCGCTCATTGCCAGCATTTTAGAAGCAGTATTTAAAATTTGATCTAAGGCAAGATTAGCGAAGTTCCAGGTCATGAATTCTACAATAGGACGCAGGCCATTTTGTGCAGCACCCACAGCAATTGCGGTAAATCCAAGTTCAGAAATAGGCGTATCTATTACCCTTCTTTCACCAAATTCTTCAAGCATTCCCTGGCTTACTTTGTAAGCACCATTGTAATCTGCAACTTCTTCTCCCATTAAAAAAACCTTTTCATCACGCCTCATTTCTTCATTCATTGCTTCACGTAATGCTTCCCGAAATGCAATTTGTCTCATAATTTAGAAATTTGTCCAAAGAGCTTCTTTGGAGAGGGGCAAAATTATTGGTTAACAATGATATAAGCAAAAAGAAAAAACCCTCTAAATCTCCCTAAAAGGGAGACTTGCAAGTAAATAATGATTTGAAGTTTTGAAAAATTAGCAGCAAGTTTTTTTCATTTATTATTGAATTATTTCTGATAATTTTTGAGTAAGCTTTTTACCAAAGATATTTTTTGCGATGATCTTTCCCTCTTTATCTAACAGGAAATTGGTAGGTATTGCTTTGATGCCGTATAAAGCGGAGGTTGAATTTTTCCAACCCTGAAGATCAGAAACCTGTTTCCATTCGAGGCCATCATCTTTAATAGCTTTTTCCCAATTAGGTTTTTTTGTGTCGTATGAAACGCCAAAAATATCAAAGCCTTTGTCTTTATATTGATGAAAGTTTTTTACAATATTTGGATTCTCCCTGCGACAAGGTCCACACCAGCTTGCCCAAAAATCAACCAATACATATTTGCCTTTTAAAGATGAAAGACTAATGTTTTTTCCATCAGGAGTTGTTTGAGTAAAATCAGGTGGAACTTTTCCTATAGCCACAGTTTTATAAACTTCTATCATATTTTTAATGGCAATTCCTTTGGTACTATTTTTAAGATCATTGCTAAGTGCGTTGTATAAAGGCTCAACTTCTTCCGCTTCAGCATAGTAACCAAAATTTTCTGTGATGGCTATGGCACTCCGCATGGAGTTGGGATAATCTTTTACATATTGAGCAACTACTTTTCTCTTTTCTTTTAATATATTATCAAATACTCCTTCAAGACTATCAGTAACAGCTTTATTTTTTTGTTTGTTTGCTTCATTATAAAGTTTGCCGGCAGTTTCTTCCCATTTACTAATTGGTTCTAATCTTCGCTTTAATACAAGATTATCATCATTCACAGGAGAGCCTTTTATTGTTAGAAGACCTAAAGAATCTCCAGATCCGGTAATTATAATCTTTCCAGGCTCTAAGTAAAAACGGAAATAATCCTGTTTGCCATCTTTTAAATCTAACAAAGCAGAAGATGGCGTTTGTACATTCCCTTTAAAAGAAAATTTTCCGTTTACAATTTTTGAAGAATCAGATTTATTTCCGCCAATATATAAATATACAAGCCCGCTTTTTACTTTATTGAATTTGCCATTGATCGTAAAAGTTGAATCTGCGGCTTTTGATATCAATGAAACAAAAAAACCGAAAGAAATAAATAATAAAAATTTTTCCATGTTGAAATTATAAGATTGATATTAATTTAAGTTCTCAATTACCATAGCACTTGCTCCACCACCGCCATTACAAATTGCCGCAGCGCCAATTTTTGCATTATTTTGCTTTAACACATTTATTAATGTAACAATTATGCGGGCTCCGCTGCAGCCTAAAGGATGTCCCAATGAAACTGCTCCACCATTTACATTTACTTTTTTAAGATCGAGATTCATTTTTTGTGCGTTCACAATTCCAACAACACTAAATGCTTCATTCAATTCTGCATATTCAATGTCCTCCATTTTTAATCCTGCTTTTTCAATTGCTCTTGGTAAAGCTATTGATGGAGTTGTAGTAAACCATTCAGGAGCCTGCTCTGCATCTGCATAGCTTACAATTTTAGCGATTGGCTTTAATCCCAATTCATCCGCTTTTTCTTTGCTCATTAAAACTACTGCTGCAGCGCCATCATTCATGGTGCTTGCATTGGCTGCTGTTACACTGCCACCTTTTTCAAAAGCTGATTTTAATTCAGGAAACTTATCAAACTTTACGTTGAAAGGTTCCTCATCTTTCAACATTAAAATTGGACCACCTTTACGCTGTGGAATTTCAACTCCTACTATCTCTTCTTTAAATTTTCCATCATTAACCGCTGCCTGACTGCGCTTGTAACTTTCTATGGCAAATTCGTCCTGTGCTTCCCTACTTATGTTACATTCCTTTGCACAAAATTCTGCTGCATTACCCATGGAATAATCTTTATAAACATCTGTTAGCCCATCTTTTGCAAGCCCATCTACTAATTGAGCATTTCCATACTTATTTCCCCATCGTGTTGAAGGAGAATAAAAAGGGACCTGGCTCATGTTTTCCATACCACCTGCAACAACTACATCTGCGTCACCTAACATTATACTTTGAGCCCCATTCATAATTGCTTTCATTCCACTGGCACATACTTTATTAATCGTTGTACAGTTTACGTTGGCGGGAAGCCCGGCCAGCATTGAAGCCTGTCGGGCAGGTGCCTGCCCTAAATTTGCCTGTAATACGCATCCCATCAATACATCCTGGATAATACCTGCGTCAATACCGGCTTTTTCTATTGCGCCTTTTATAGCAATTGCACCAAGTTTAGTAGAAGGAATATCTTTTAAAGCTCCTCCAAAACTTCCCAGTGGTGTACGAACTGCAGAAATAATATAAACTTCTTTTTTCGTCATAATAATTTTGAATTAACCAATGGCATTACAATGCCAGGCAAAGGTAATAAACCGAAGCAACAGTTAATTGTTTTGATAACTGTAAACACAAATGAAAATAAATGGGGTTAAACACCAAATTGTGTCAGGTGATGGTCAAGGTGTTTCCATTGAAGTATATTCCATTCATCGGGAGTAAGCTTACCAAAAAAGGGATGCGGTCTTTTTGCAATTTCCTCAGGATTATTTCCTCCAAATGCGTAACTAAATCTATAAGCCTGTTTTTTTCTTCTTCAAAATTTCTTTCATCTTTCACTATAAAGCTTGGAGCAGTGGGTAGATTTTTTTTAAATGGCCCTTCCTGCATTAATTTCTTTTTTGCCATCCTGCCAAATAACCAGGCAATTAATCCGCCTTTTAATTTTCTTTGCCCCAGTGCTACTTCTATTGTTGTTTGAGAATGTGCCAGCATTTGCGCAACTGTCATCTTACCCCACAGCGGTTTGGCATCAGAAGATAACTTGTTTATTCTATCTATTACCTCCTGATTTTCCAGAGTATTAAATAAATTCTTCATAACATATTTTTTTAAATACTAAGCTAAGAAATAGGAAGAATAAATCAATGTAAACAATGAGAAGATAAGCCTGCAACAGTACTGTGCAGTTAAGTACTTTTAAAACCGGTTATTAATTTTTAAGTTCGGCTTCAAAAAATCCTTCTGTAGTAAGAACTTGTTTCAAATCAATGAAAGAGAGAAAAGAGTTATTCATAATGTTATCGGCCTCTGTACGCATATTTTTACTTAAACCTGAAAGATTATGAACGAACTTCCACCTTTTAATTTTAAAAAATAGCTCGTAATTTTCTTTGATAACTAAAATATCTTTAGCATGAAATTGTTCAGCTAAAAAATGTTGCTGGTTTTGGATAGGCATCATGTTTTGGTTTAATTATAGGATGGTATTGTATTAATAAACGGTTGTATTCTTTAAAAATTGTATGAAAGAATTAACAACTGCTGAATAATACCATTCATTTGTTACTTTTGAAAGTAATGATTTCTCCTACCACTATACAACAAATTTTAAGCAGGATAGATATTATTGATATCATTAGCTCTTTTATAAAACTTAAAAAAAGAGGTTCTAATTATCTGGGACTTTGTCCTTTTCATAATGAAAAAACACCCTCTTTTACAGTTTCACCATCAAAGGAAATTTATAAATGCTTTGGTTGCGGAAAAAGCGGCAACAGCATAAGTTTTTTAATGGAGCATGAAAAGTACAGCTATGTAGAAGCATTACGCTGGCTTGCCAATAAGTATAATGTTGAGATAGAAGAAACTGAAACTTCTCCAGAAATTAAGCAACAACAATTGCTGGCCGATAGCCTGTATGCAATAAATAATTTTGCACAAAAATACTTTACAGATGTTTTGTTTAATACAGATGAAGGGCAGGATATTGGTTTAAGTTATTTAAAGCAGCGGGGCTTTAGAGAAGATATAATTAAAAGGTTTCAACTTGGTTTTAATCATTCTGCAAGGGATAATTTCTCAAAGGCTGCATTGGATGCTCAGTTTAATATTGATTATTTGCAAAAAAGCGGCTTAGTATTAATCAGGGATGAAAAGCCTGCAGATAATTATCGGGGAAGAATAATCTTTCCTGTACATAATCAAAGTGGAAAAATTGTTGGCTTTGGTGCAAGGCTTATCAGGAGTACTGATAAATCACCTAAGTATATTAATACTCCTGAAAATGAAATATATGTAAAAAGTAAAATCTTATATGGTTCTTATTTTGCCCGCATGGCAATAGATAAAGCGGATGAATGCTTACTGGTGGAGGGTTATACTGATGTTATTGCGCTGCACCAGGCTGGCATTGAAAATGTGGTTGCAAGTGGTGGCACTTCGCTTACTACAGATCAGTTACGTTTAATAAAAAAATACACAAGTAACCTTACTATAATTTATGATGGTGACCCTGCCGGAGTAAAGGCCGCGTTGCGTGGACTGGATATGGCATTGGAAGAAGGCTTGAATGTAAAACTTGTCTTAATACCCGATAAAGAAGATCCGGATAGTTATATAAACAAAAAAGGGGTAAGCGCTTTTGCAGATTTTATCAATACAAATAAAAAAGATTTTATTTTATTTCAGCTGGATATTGCTTTAAAAGATGCAGGCGACGACACGAATAAAAGGTCTGTGGTAGTAAATCAGATTGCAGAAACAATTTCAAAAATTAATAAAGCAGAAGATTTTACAAAGCAGCAGGATTATATACGTAAAAGCGCAGCGCTGTTAAAGATTGATGAGAGCGGCTTACATAACCTTGTAAATAAATTTATCCGTGAAAAAATAAATAAGCAGGAAAAGAAATCATTCTCTGTAGATAAAGAATACCAGGAAGCCGGTACTTCATCTATTCCTTCTGCAGATGACGATCTGATAAACTTATTAAATGAAGATGAGTTTAGTGAAAGAGCAATTGTAAGAAATTTACTGGAGTTTGGGTTAAAAGAATGGGAACCCGGAATTTCAGTTGCAGATTATATGTTGAATAATATAACTGAAGATGAGCTTATAGATAACAGTAAACTATTGGAAATAATACAAATTTATAAAGTATGGTATGATGAAGGAATAGAACCAACAGAAAAAAATTTTTTATATCATGAGAACCATGAGATAAATTCTTTGGTAGTATCTATTATGGAATTTCCTTATGAAGTTAGCCCCGGATGGAAAGAGCAGTATGAAATGCCGGTACCAACACGTAATGAGACATATAAGGAAGAAGTAATGTCTACTGTAAATTATTTAAAATTAAGGAAGATTAAGAGGCTGATAAGTATTAACCAAAAAGATCTTGAGCAACCTCATTCAGCTGAAGAACAACTTTCTCTGCTGCAAACGCATAAACATTTAAAAGACCTGGAAGTAGAATTGACAAGGCAACTTGGAACAGTGATTTTACGATAACACTATTAAACTGATAAAGCCACTTTCCCTTTGGAGGTCATAGGCTCCAATACTTTTGGTTTAGATGATAAAGGCTTGATAGTTTTTACAGCTTCTATTCTTTTAAATTGAAGAGCACTCCAAACATAATCAAGTATTACTTCTTCATTTGATTCGAAACCTTCCGTACGAAGGTATTCCCATGTGCAACACCTGTTAAGATCACTTACTATTTTAGAAGCTGATTTAGGGAAAGCAATCCATAATTTAGCCTCCGGATGTAAAGCAGGAAAAACTTCTTTTAAGATATCATTCAACTGCTTTTGATTAAGAGCAAAGATCAGGGCAAAATCAATTTTTCTGATTCTTAAAAGCGGAGTAACATTTTTTGCAAAGGAAAGTTTAACAAATTGCTTTTCAATAGTTGAGGGCAACCCCTGTACCAATAAATTCTTCTCATTCTTTAAATTCAGTTTTTCAAACAATGTTTGAGACATAAGCCTAAAATTTTAAATTAAAAATGAAAACAATATTGACTTGTCATAGATACTGTAAAAAGCAAGCTAGCGAAGTAAGTGCGCAAAGATAAGACTTTTAAGCTTAACGCTAATAAAAAACTCCATCCTTATGAGATAGAGTTTGATATGATTTATTTAAGGTATTACCTAGAATTTACCGGCTTATAATATGATAATGCTTCGTTCATATAACTGTTCAATTTACGTATCCTTTGTTCGTCTGTAGGATGAGTGCTTAAAAATGGTGGAGGTTTTGCTCCGCCTTTACTTGCCATTCTTCTCCAGAATGGTATCGCTTCTCTTGGGTTATAACCAGCCATTGCAGCAAATATCAACCCATAACGATCAGCTTCTAACTCCTGATTTCTTGAATTTGGTAACAGAACCCCAACTGATGCAGCAGGGCCATACACATTATTAAAAATACTGTTAGCTTGTGGGTTTCCTGCACTAAATACGTTTCCGGCAACACCAATACCCTGGGCAAGCATAGCCTGACTGATTCTTTCCTGTCCGTGATTTGCAACGGCATGAGTTATTTCATGAGCTAATACAATAGCAAGTGCTGCCTCATTTTGCGTTACTGGCAGCAAGCCGGTATACACTACAACCTTACCACCGGGCATACACCAGGCATTTACCTCTTTATTGTTTACCAATTTAAACTCCCAATTATATCCTGCTAACTCGTTCCTTAATCCTTTGGAATTATAATATTTAGTTATGGCTGATGCAATTCGTGAGCCTACTCTCCTAACCATTTCTGCATCCCTGCTGGTAGCATCCGATATTACTGCATTTTGTTGTAAGAAACTTCTGTATTGAGTAACCGCTTGCTGCTGAAGAACACTTTCTGAAATCAAGCTAAGCTGTTTTCTGCCGGTTACTGCATTTGTAGTACAGGCGCTGATAAAAAGTGCCGTACCAACAAACAGATATAATATATTTTTCATAGTTGAATTATTTAATTAATATTAATTAAAACAATTGCTATACCAAAATGCCTAAAGCATCTTAAATGAAGAAGAATATAATTGTGAAGGAAATTGTAATTAACGCTGTGAGTTCTTTCTTCTGGACCTTCTCTTATCCCTATGTCTTAAAATAGGAACACGGCTTTCATTGCCTTTCAATATCCGGCTGATATTTTTCTGATGCGTTAGAACGATTAAGCCAGCAATTGCAACTGCAAATACTCTGTAAAAGACTTCCTTTTCATTGTATATCCATAATACACAAATAGGTAATGCAATACCTGCTAATATAGAACTGAGTGACACGTATCTTGTTAAATATAATACAGCTATGAACACTGCAACGCAGCTAACTGCCACTACAGGTTGTATAGCGAGTATCATCCCAAATAAAGTAGCCACTCCTTTGCCACCTTTAAACTGTGCCCATATCGGGTAAATATGCCCAACGGTAGCTGCAAGCCCAAGGCCTATCATAAGATTAGTCCTGTCCAGTTCATTACTTAAATAATATGGTAATAAATTATATAAAGCAACGGCAGCCATACCTTTTAAAATATCACAGATCATTACTATAGTGCCATAGCGGGCACCAAGCACACGAAATGTATTAGTGGCACCCATGTTGCCGCTTCCATAATCACGAATATCAATATCAAAAAATCTTTTGCTGATTATTAAAGCTGTAGGAATAGAGCCGATCAGATACGCCAGTATAATAAGTAAACTCTCTTTCATATGTGTTAAAACAAAGCGGGGCAAATATAATACTTTCGGTATTGTTTCTTTGGTAATTATGATTTTATTAATAAGATTGATATCCATTCATATCTTTTCATAGTATTTATATGTATAAACCCTTCTGATATAAAATTGTTGAGTATTGCTTCCTCATCGCAGATAAAAAAGCCACTTAATAATAAATTAGATAATGGCTGTGATATAAGTTTTAATTGTTGAATGCTGTTGTTAATCACATTCAGGTTTATATTGGCTAAAATAATATCAAATACTTCCAGCCCGTTAAGATCATTTTTTTGTAGCACAACAATATCTTTACAATTATTTGCAATTATATTTTCGGATGCGTTGTTTATGCTCCATTCATCATTATCAATCGCAACTACCTTCTTTGCTCCCAATTTTTTAGCCAGAATGGCTAATATTCCTGTGCCTGTCCCATAATCTAAAACTGTTTTATTAGAAAAATTAATGTGTTGCATTTGTTGCATCATTAAAAATGTTGTTGCGTGATGCCCTGTACCAAAACTCATTTTCGGTGTTATGATTATATTATGCGTTACATTGGTGATTAGTTGATGAAACGCTGCCCTGACGGCAACAAAATCTTCAATAAGTATGGGTTCAAATTCTCCCTCCCATTTAGCATTCCAATTAATATCCTTAATAATTGTTTTTATATAAGGAAGATTTTTATGTGAAATAAATTTCTTTAATTCTTCTTCATTAAAATCTTCTTCTTTAATAAAAGCGAAAAGAGAATTCCCATTTTCTTCTTCGAAGGAATCCTCCTCCTGGACAAAGGCATAAAAATTTATTTCTGCCAATTCTGCAATAAGAATTTCAGCCTGCTCTTTTGATATTACACGTATCTGTATTTGAATAGTATTGCCCATAAAAAAGGCTCGCAATTGCAAGCCATATTATTAATATTTAAAATAAAAATTAATCCCTTGGGTTATTTTGATTTTGTGCAGGCCTTGGCGTTTGCGTTTGTTCAGGCTTTGGTAATAATGCTTTTCTGCTAAGCTTGAATTTTCCTGTTTTTGGATCAACACCAATGATCTTCACTTTTACTTTATCGCCTTCATTTAAAACTCCTTCCATAGATTCTAATCGCTTCCACATAATTTCTGAGATATGTAATAAACCCTGCTTCCCTGGTAGAAATTCAACAAAAGCTCCAAACTCTTTAATAGATTTTACAGTGGCTTCATAAGTATCTCCAACTTCAGGCACCGCAACAATATTTTTTATCCATGCCACCGCCTGGTCAAGACTATCTTTATCTGCAGAAAAAATACTCACTTCCCCTGTTTTACCAACTTCAGTTATATTGATTGTTGCACCAGTTGATTTTTGAATTTCCTGGATTATTTTTCCACCAGGCCCGATAACTGCACCAATGAATTCTCCATCGATAATTAACTTTTCCATTCTGGGAGCATGTGGTTTAACATCTTCCCTATGTTGGGGAAGGCATTGATACATTGCATCCAGAATTTGATGCCGGCCACGTTTTGCCTGTTCTAAGGCCTGCCTCATTATATCCATACTCAATCCATCTACTTTAATATCCATCTGAACTCCACATATCCCATCTCTTGTACCTGTAACTTTAAAATCCATATCTCCTAAATGATCTTCATCACCAAGAATGTCAGTAAGAATTGCATACTTACCTCCTTTGGAAATTAATCCCATTGCCACACCGCTTACATGTTTTTTGAATGGAACGCCAGCATCCATCAATGCCAATGAACCGGCACAAACAGTAGCCATAGAAGACGAACCATTGCTTTCTAAAATATCACTTACTATCCTTACTGTGTATGGATATTCACCACCGGGCATTACCTGTTTCAAGGAACGAAGGGCTAAATTTCCATGACCTACCTCCCTTCGGCCAACGCCCCTCATAGGTTTTACTTCACCGGTAGAAAATGGGGGAAAATTATAATGTAGAATAAATTTGGAATAATCACTTTGGGCGGCACTTTCAATTAATAATTCATCTAAAGGTGTTCCTAAAGTTACTGTTGTAAGTGATTGAGTTTCACCTCGTGTAAAAAGTGCAGAGCCATGAGGAGAGGGCAAAATATCAGTTTCCATAGTTAATACCCGAACATCTTCTAACCCTCTGCCATCCAATCTAACTTTTTGATCAAGAATCATATCCCGAACATAATGATATTGGAGATCACTAAAATAATATCTTACTAAAGGAACATCTTCATCAGGTATTACACCCAGATGTTCGATAAGATCATTCTTTAATTGCTCAAATGCGTCACTCCTGTCATGCTTTGCGGAGGCTGATTTAGCAATTTCTTTTATTCTTTTCTCAGCAAACTTGTCTATTTTTTTGTGTAGTTCTTCATTGCGATATGGTTTTGTATAATCTCTCTTGCCTTTAGCCCCAACCTTATCCCTTAACTCCTCCTGAGCCTTTACCTGTGCCTGAATTGCTGTGTGTGCAAGTTCAATAGCGGCGATCAGATCTTCCTCCTGGCATTCCTTACTTCCACCCTCTACCATCATAATATTTTTGGCGGTTGCAGCGATCATAAATTCCATATCAGCTTCAGCTAATTCGCTGCGGGTAGGATTAACGATCATCTTTCCATCAACTCTGCCTATTCTAACTTCTGAAATTATTTCCTGGATTGGAATATCAGACACGGCAAGCGCTGCAGATGCTGCAAGACAAGCCATTGCATCGGGCATTACTTCAGGATCTGAGGAAATTAATGAAACCAGTACCTGTACTTCGCAAACATAATCTTCAGGAAATAAAGGGCGCAAAGCCCTGTCAATTAATCTTGATGTCAGGATCTCATAATCATTTAACCTTGCTTCTCTTTTAAAAAATGAACCGGGAATACGGCCGGCAGAAGCAAATTTTTCCTGGTAGTCTACTGAAAGCGGGAAGAAAGCCTGCCCTTCTTTTGGTTCTTTATTGGCTACTACTGTTGCTAATATAATACAGTTACCTAAGCGAACTGTAACTGCACCATCAGCCTGACGGGCCATTTTACCTGTTTCAAGGGTTACCATCCGGCCATCACCTATGTCAAATGTTACGTTAATTGGGTTGGGAGTCGTCATTGTTGTTAATCAAATTAATAGTAAAAAAGTATTCCCAACTGTTTGAATTTTCAGTTGGGAATAGCAAAGTATTATCAAAAATAAATTATTTACGGAGACCTAACTTTTCAATTAATGAGCGGTAACCGGTTAGATTATGCTTGCTTAAATAAGTAAGTAATCTTTTGCGTTTACCAACCATTTGCATTAAGCCCCTTTGTGTAGAAAAATCTTTTTTATTAGTTTTAAGATGATCAGAAATGTGATTGATCCTTTCTGTCAGCATAGCAACCTGAGCTTCAATAGAACCGGTATTGGCAGCAGCTGCGCCATATTCCAAGAAGATATTTGCTTTTTTTTCTGTTGTTAAATAAGACATCTTTCCTAAATAATTTATTTATTTATATTTTATCAGCCTGACTGTAAGCAGACAGGGCTGCGAAGGTAATAAAAAAAATCCAAATTTATAACAAGGACCTTACTGGCACAACTGTATTGTACAAATTAATTTATGGTGGAGAAAATAAACAATACATCAAGTGATAGATATAGTTGCATTATCATACACCTTACCCCTTTCTGTTTTTATGGTTCTTGCAGGAAATTTTGTTACAACCATATAATCATGGGAGGCCATTACAACCGCAGTTCCATAATCACGGCATATATGGAATAATAACTGCATAATTTCATCCGATGTTTCTGGATCAAGATTGCCGGTTGGCTCATCTGCCAAAATTAATTTTGGTGAATTTAACAAGGCTCTTGCTACATCTACTCTTTGTTGCTCACCGCCACTTAATTCAAAAGGCATTTTAAATCCTTTGGTTTTTAATCCCACCTTGTCAAGTACATCAGCAATTTTTTCATCCATTAATTTTTCATCTTTCCACCCGGTGGCCTTTAAAACAAATTTCAGATTATTATTTACATCCCTGTCAGTAAGCAATTGAAAATCCTGGAAAACCACTCCTAAATTTCTTCTCAGATAAGGCACTTTTTTCCAGTCCATTTTTTTAAGATCATAACCTGCAACTGTTCCCTCGCCTTCTCTTAACTTAAGATCTCCATATAAAGTTTTAAGCAGACTTGATTTTCCGGTTCCTGTTTTGCCAACCAAATAAACAAACTCCCCCCTGTTTACGCTAATGTTTACATCAGAAAGTACAAGGGACTCTCCCTGGTAAATATTTGCATTTTTTAATTCTACAATTGGTTCAGGCATCGGTAGTTGAATTATTATTTAAGCAAAGTTAAAA
>MWYX01000043.1 GCA_002050465.1 Chitinophagales bacterium 65-1 | reverse complement strand
CTTTCTGTGGGTGTTATATTTAAAATCTCGAGTAATTTCAATTGATCAAAAAGAACTTCAACAGGTTTTTGCACTTCACAAATTACAAAAGAGGCATTTTTATCATAAAATGTTTGCTGAAGTGTAAAGATGGTAGCTGCTATATCTTTATCAACTTCCTGTACCTGCCCTAATTTAAAAACCACATTTCTAATTTCTTTCTCAAGAAACGGAAGCAACTTATGTTTCAATTCCTCTGTCATATTAGCAGTAAGAAGGTTTTCTTCAGGGCTAATAACATGAAATTTTTCTTTGGTATCAATTTTGACTTTCATATAAAATTGCAGAAATAAGATTTTTTTAAGATTTTCTGAATGGGCAAATGTATCATCTTTTAAAATGGCTGATCAAAAAAACGCTTGTAGTTTTAACCTTTTATTAGGTGGTTTTCAACACACTGTGGATTGTTTTACAGAACCTTTAGTGAGTTTTAATCGTTATTATTGTATAGATAAATAAAAAGGAAAGAATGGATAATAATTTTTCGGCCCAGGTTAAAGAGATCATTTCATACAGCAGGGAAGAAGCCCTTAGATTAGGGAATGATTTTATTGGTACAGAGCACCTTGTTTTAGGATTAATTCGTGATGGAGAAAATACTGCAATAAAAATATTGAAATCACTCAATGTTGATCTATATGAATTAAGAAAAGAAATTGAACTGGCGGTAAAAGATAAAACAGGTAAGAACATTGCAAACATAAATTCATTACCTCTTACCAAACAAGCCGAAAAAGTTATAAGGATCACCGTGCTTGAAGCCAAAGCAAACAAAAGCCCATTGGTGGAAAGCGAGCATCTTATGCTTTCAATCCTTAAAAACAAAGAAAATATTGCTACACAAATTTTAAATCAGTTTGATGTTGATTATGATATGTTTAAAAATGAATTAGGATATGTAAAAATGGATCCTAAAGCAGAATTTCAGGATGATGACCCCGAGGAATTTGATGAAGAGAAGAAATCATATTCACAACAACAACGCTCTACAAAGGGTACAGCGGCTCAACCAAAATCCAAGACACCTGTACTTGATAATTTTGGCAGAGACATCACCCGGCTGGCAGAAAATAATTCTTTAGATCCAATCATTGGCAGAGATACAGAAATTGAAAGGGTTTCTCAAATATTAAGCCGCCGTAAAAAGAATAACCCCATTTTAATAGGTGAGCCTGGTGTTGGTAAAACTGCAATAGTAGAAGGCCTGGCGCTTCGTATTATTCAACGTAAGGTTAGCAGGGTATTGTTTGATAAAAGAGTTGTATCTCTTGATCTTGCTGCTTTGGTGGCCGGTACAAAATACCGCGGACAGTTTGAGGAAAGAATGAAAGCCATTATGAATGAGCTCGAAAAAAACCGTGATGTCATTTTGTTTATTGATGAGATACATACCATTGTTGGTGCCGGCGGTGCAAGCGGTTCTTTAGATGCTTCCAATATTTTTAAACCTGCTTTAGCCAGAGGTGAACTGCAATGTATTGGTGCTTCAACGTTAGATGAATACCGGATGTATATTGAGAAAGATGGCGCACTGGATCGTCGTTTTCAAAAGGTAATGGTAGAGCAGCCTAGTGTGGAGGAAACCATACAGATACTTACAAATATCAAAAGCAAATATGAAGATTACCATAATGTAACCTATTCAGATGAAGCTATTGATGCCTGTGTAAAGCTAAGCGACAGATATATGACGGACAGGCTATTGCCTGATAAAGCAATTGATGTTTTGGATGAAGTAGGTGCAAGAGTGCATTTAAAAAATATTAATGTTCCTGAAGAAGTTTTAGGACTTGAAAGAAAAATAGAAGATATAAAGCTTGAAAAAAACAAGGTTGTTAAAAGCCAGCGCTTTGAAGAAGCCGCATCTCTGCGTGATACTGAAAAAAGATTGCAGGAAGAATTAGAGAAGGCAAAAGCTGATTGGGAAGAGGAAAGTAAACACAGGCGTTTCCCGATTGATGAAGAAGCAATTGCAGAGGTAGTAAGCATGATGACAGGTATCCCTGTAAAACGGATGGTGCAGGCTGAAACCGAAAAGCTTAGAAAGATGGCAACAGATCTTACCGGCGCTGTTGTAGGGCAGGATGAAGCGATTCAAAAAGTAGTTAAAGCCATTCAGCGTAACAGGGTGGGATTGAAGGATCCTAGAAAACCCATAGGTACATTTATTTTCCTTGGGCCAACCGGTGTAGGTAAAACAGAGCTGGCAAGGGCCTTAGCAAGATATATGTTTGACAGTGATGATGCATTGATACGTATTGACATGAGTGAGTACATGGAAAAGTTTACTGTAAGCCGTTTAATAGGTGCTCCTCCGGGTTATGTTGGATATGAAGAAGGCGGACAGCTTACCGAAAAGGTTAGGCGCAAACCATATTCTGTTATATTGTTGGATGAGATCGAAAAGGCTCACCCGGATATTTATAATATTCTTTTACAGGTTTTAGATGATGGAATATTAACCGATGGACTTGGAAGAAAAATTGATTTTAAGAATACAATGATCATTATGACCTCTAATATCGGTGCAAGGCAATTGAAAGATTTTGGAGAGGGAGTAGGGTTCCAGACTGCTACCCGAGTACAAAATGCAGACGAAAATAATAAAGCAGTAATTGAAAAATCTTTAAAAAGAACTTTCAGTCCTGAGTTTTTAAACAGGATAGATGATGTGGTAATATTTAACCATTTAACAGAGGAAAATATTTTCTCTATTATCGACATATTAATGAAAGCGGTAACTAAGCGTTTAACCAATTTGGGATTAACGTTAGAATTATCTGAAGAAGCAAAAAAGTTCATTTCTGAAAAGGGTTATGATGCTCAGTTTGGTGCAAGACCGCTGCATAGAGCTATTCAAAAATATCTGGAAGATCCTTTGGCAGAAGAAATATTGAATATGAATATAAAAACAGGCGATGTTTTAATAGCCGACCTTGATAAAGAAAATTCTAAAATAAGATTTGAAATAAAAGGTGGGGTTAAAAAAGAAGAAGCGACGGAGGCGTAAAAGAATATTTTTCCTCTAAATGCCATCCCGAACGGAGTGGCATTTTTGTTTTGGGCATATAATATTATTAATATTGTTCCATTAATTCTATTTACAAATATTATTGCAAGAGATAGCTAGTGATATAGCTGCTGTCTTTTCTTTTTGTAAGAAGATATTTTTTATAAAAAAAATGCATATGCGATATTTATTTAGGCTAATTTTTATTTTATTTTTTATTTACACTCAAAGTGTATTCGCTCAAAAAAAAGTGCCTGCAAAGCAAAAACAAACACCAGCCACTGTATCCCTTACAATAGATTCAGCAAAATGGCGTAGCGATAATTATATTGTAAACCGCGATTCTGCATTCATTAACCCCTACTATGCTTTGCAAAAACTAACAGGAGGCAACAAACGTTTTCAGCAGGCTAGAAGCATTCATCCACGTCAGGATCCCGCACTGATCAAACGTTTATCTGATGGTCAGTCTCCCTTTGCTACAATTGTTGGTTGCTCCGATTCCCGTGTGTCAGGAGAAATTTTATTTGATCAGGGATTTGGGGATTTATTTGTTGCCCGAACAGCAGGGCAGGTAATGGCAGAAGCTACTTATGCAACAATAGAGTATGCATACTTAATGTTAGGAACCAAGCTGGTTGTTGTATTGGGGCATAGTACCTGCGGAGCAGTGAATGCCGCGGTAAAAGCACCTGAAAATCCACCGGGGCATATAGTTGCCCTTATTAATGCTATTAAGCCTGCAGCCACGACTGTAAAAAATATGAAAGGAGATAAGCTGGAAAATGCGGTAAGACAAAATGTAATAAACCAGGTATATGAGCTGAGGCAGCTGGAATCGGTATTGAGCCGTGCTTATGAAAAAGGTGATCTGCTTATTGTTGGGGCGGTTTATAATCTTGCTTCAGGTAAGGTGGAATTTTTAAAAGAAACACTGGAGAACCTCCCTCATACTAATTATACAAAGAAAGATATAACAGGTAAATAAAAACTATTTTCTGAATGTTATTTTTGAAATGAAGAAATTTTTATCCTGTTCATCTAATTCATTTTGTTCTTCTTTATTTTTAAACCATTTTTGCGGTAATGGGTTTTATTATCACAATAGATGGATGGAGCGCCTGCGGTAAAAGCACGCTTGCAAAAGCGCTTGCAAAAAAACTTGGGTATGCATACATTGATAGCGGTGCCATGTACCGTGCCATTACTTTATATTTTTTAAGAAATCATGTAGACTGGACTGAAGCGAAAGAAGTAAAACAGGCATTAAAAGATATAACTATTGAATTTCATTTTAATGATAAAACACAGCAGTCAGAGATTTATTTAAACGGAGAAAATATTGAATACGTTATCCGGGACCTTGTTATTGCAGAGAAAGTAAGTGATGTGGCCGCGATAAAAGAAGTTAGAACATTTGCAGTGGCACAACAGCAAAAACTCGGAGTAAAAAAAGGTATTGTAATGGACGGCCGGGATATAGGAACTACCGTTTTTCCCAGTGCTGAGCTGAAAATATTTATGGTAGCTGATGAAAGGGTAAGGGTAGAAAGAAGATTTAAAGAATTGTTTGAGAAGAATCCTAATATAACTATTGAAGAAATAAAAACCAACGTTGAGCTGCGGGACTATATTGATTCACACAGGGAAGTTAGCCCCTTGCGTAAAGCTGATGATGCCATAGAGCTTGATAATACAAACCTTACAGAAAAGGAACAGTTGGATTTTGCTTTACAGTTGTTGAAAAAATTGGTCTGACCCTACTATATTAATAATAAGGTGAAAGACCTGCGTGCATTTGATTTATGCAAATTCGGTGATCTTTTCTTCAGCGGTTTTGTTAACCTCCAAATAAAAAAGTAATTTATTTATAACGTCTTCAACAACTGCATCAGGGCAGCTGGCCCCACTTGTAATAAGAATTTTTACTGCACTTTTATCAGGAAAAAAATTATCTGTTTCCAGTTCTGTTTTATTATGAAAATCATAATGTAAAATTTTATTCTTGGATAATATTCTATCTGCAGAATCAATAAAATAGGTAGGCAATTTTTCCTCGCATAGCTCAACGAGGTGAGAAGTATTTGAGCTGTTATAACCTCCTACCACAATTGCAAGATCAGCATCTGAATTGAGTAAGCCATAAACAGCGCTTTGATTCTCATAAGTTGCATAACAAAGTGTATCTCTTGTGTCAGCAAACCTTTCTTCAATATTTTCTTCTGTAAGATTATATTTTATAAGTATGATTTGCCGTAAATAATCTGCAATTGCCTGTGTATCGCTTGCCAGCATTGTTGTTTGGTTTACCACTCCAATTCTTTGCAAATCTTTCTCTGCATTAAAACCCTCAGAGTATTTGTCTTTAAATTCTTCATAAAAAAGATGCAATGGTTTTTCACCAGTAATATATTTTGACAATGCAATTGTTTCATCCATGTCATTAACAATTACTGTTGGTGCATTGGAAGCGCTATGGCTAAAAGTTGCCCTGGTTTCCTCATGCTTTGGTTTACCATGAATAATAATTGTATAATCCTTTGCGGCTATAGCTTCAGCACGGTTCCATACTTTTTCAACAAAAGGGCATGTAGTATTATATTTTTCAATTTTTATCCCGATACTTTTTAATTTTTTTTCAACATCCAGCGTGGTTCCAAAAGCAGGTATAATTACAATATCATCGGAAGTAAGCGTATTAAAATCAATTAGCAAATTGCCATGGGTATCCATCAAAAATTGTACTCCCCTTTTTTTAAGATCATCATTCACTACTGGATTATGAATCATTTCACTTAGCAAAAAGATTCTTTTACCCGGATTTTCGTCAATCGTTCTGAAAGATATTTCTATTGCATTTTCTACCCCATAGCAGAAACCGAAATGGCGGGCAAGATATATTTGCAATCGTCCAAAATCAAGGAAAGTAGGAGTAAAATCTTTTTTTAATTTATCCTGCGATCGCCGTTTATTTTTAATAGCGGAAATTAGCCGGCTTCTGTATGTTATAGGAACATTAAACTGCTTCATGTAATATTGTGCAAAGATAATTGCGAATGGGCAATGTGCAATGGGCAATGGTAAATGAGCAATGGTCAATGAGTCAATAGTCAATGGGTCAATGGCCAATAGGCACTTCCAAATTAATTAATAATAATAATTAATAATAAAATGGATTTTTTACATCCTGTATGGAGCAATTCAACTAATATTTATGAAGTAAACGTAAGGCAATATACTAATGAAGGAACTTTTAAAGCTTTTGAAAAACATTTAGCAAGGTTAAAGAATATGGGGGTGGAAGTATTATGGTTCATGCCGGTTACTCCCATCAGTTATAAAGACAGAAAAGGAACACTGGGAAGTTACTATGCGGTTCAAAATTATACAGATATAAATCCTGAATATGGTTCATTAAAGGATTTCATTGACCTGATAAAATATTCACATCACCTGGGTTTTAAAATAATAATTGATTGGGTGGCCAATCATGCAGGGAATGATAATGTTTGGATTACAGAGCATCCGGATTTTTTTTGTTATGACAGTTCAAACCAAATTATACATCCAAACGGGTGGGAGGATGTAAGTAAACTTGACTATGCTAATGAGCAGATGGAGGCAGCAATGATTGATGCAATGAAGTTTTGGATAGATGTGTGTGATGTAGATGGATTCAGGTGTGATATGGCTCATCTGGTTCCCTTAGATTTTTGGAAAAAAGCCCGAACCCAATTACAAAAGGCAAAGGCTGACCTGTTTTGGCTTGCAGAATGTGAGGAACCGCATTATCATCAGGTGTTTGATGCAACGTATACATGGAAGTGGATGCATGCAACTGAGGACTTTTGTAAAAATGACGGTGATATAAACAAACTTGCTGCCCTACTTGCCGAATACCAGTTTACTTTTCCTAAAGATGCATTGCGGGTTTATTTTACCAGTAATCATGATGAGAATAGCTGGAATGGAACGGAATATGAAAAATATGGGAATGCTGCCAAAGCTCTTGCTGTGTTTAGTTGTACATGGTATGGAGTACCTATGATCTATAGTGGCCAGGAATTGCCGAATCAAAAAAGATTATTTTTTTTTGATAAGGATTGTATTGAGTGGAATGAACAATGTGAGCTGCATTCCTTTTATAAAACTTTGTTTCACCTGCGGAAAATTAATAAGGCGTTGGATGCTTCGGATCCAAATACAGCGCCTTATATAATTAAAATAAATGCCGATTCCCTTCAGAATGATAAAGTACTTGCTTTTATTCGGAAAAATAAAAAAGATGAAGTTTTGGTTATTTTAAATTTATCTTCCGAAAAGGTTAGTTTCCAAATTTTGGACAATACTTTAAATGGAAAATTTATAAATATTTTTGTTAAAGAAGTAATTGATCTTACTCATACACTCAATATCGAGTTGCAGCCATGGGATTACAAAATATATGAAAAAGAAAAAGCTCCATAATGTTGGAGTTTTTTCGGGTGAAGTATTTTAATGGTAATTTTAATTACCAAGATCTAACGGATATTCAAAAGTTTCTTCATATCCGGGGTATATTCCTTCAATTTTTACATCTTTAGAATCGCCAATCATTGCTCTTAATTCTTCAACAGATTTCACCTGCTTACCATTGGCCTTAGTAATTATAAATCCATCTCTCATTCTGGTTTGATCATCAATGGCTCCCCCATTATTTATTTTTTTAACTACTACACCGCCTGCTATTCCATACGTTTTTGCCAGCCTGCTGTCTAACGTAACCAATTCTGCCCCTAATTTGTTTACACTTGTTTCAGCTTTTACAATATCAAAATTGCCGGAGCTATTTTTTAGTGTAACAGCAACAGTATTCAAGCTCTTGTTTCTTTCATAGGTAACATTTACTTTATCTCCCGGCTTAAAACGACTTAATTGTTCCTGCATATCAGAACCGCTCATAATATTTACATTATCTATTTTTCTAATAATATCACCTTCTTTAATACCTGCTGCCTTAGCAGCGCCGTTGGATGAAAGGTTAGTTAAATAAATTCCATCAGCATATGCAGGAAGTTGTAATTGTTTCTTTTCTTCATCCGTTAACCCCGTAGCATCTGTGTATTGAGCGCCTAAAAATCCTCTTTGAACACTACCGTATTTAACGAGGTCATTCACTACTTTTTTTACAATATTTACAGGAATTGCATAAGAATATCCTGCATACATACCTGTTGGAGATGCTATAGCGGAATTAATTCCAACTAATTGCCCGTTTGTATTTATTAAAGCCCCGCCACTATTACCCATATTAACGGCAGCATCAGTTTGTATAAAGGATTCTACAGCCATTGCTCTGCTGCCCGTTCTATCCCTGTTCAACCCTAAGGCTCTTCCTTTAGCGCTAATAATACCTGCTGTAACTGTAGTTTCTAAAGTAAAAGGATAACCAATTGCTAAAACCCATTGCCCTATTTTAGTGTCGTCAGAATTTCCATAGATCATAAAAGGTAAAGTACTGGCATTTATTTTTACCACTGCCAGATCGTAGGAAGGATCAGCGCCAATAACTTTAGCCGTATAGCTTTTTTTATTGCTTAATATAACAGTTACTTCGTCTGCACCCGCCACCACATGATTGTTAGTTACAATGTATCCATCATCGCTTATAATAACGCCTGAACCCGATGCTCTTTGTGGAATAGATCTTTGTCGGCCGCCATTACCAAAAAGTTGTTCTAACATATCTTCTCCAAATAAATCAGAAAAAGGACTTCTTTGATTAGGCAAATTATTATTTACCTGGCGTGGATTTGTTTTAGTTTTTATATGAACCACTGCAGGGCTGGCTGCCGCTGCTGCCTGGGTAAAATCTACCGGGCCGGCATCAGGAGCTCCATCCCTGAAAAGGCCTGCATATTTATAATTAGCAGGAATGGTGATTTCGGATTTAAAATTTGGATTATTGTTCTGTTGAAATTTATTATAACCTAATAAAACACCAAGCGCAGTTAATGCGCTTATGAGAATGGTGGATAAAATTTGTTTGGATTTCATTTATTTTAAATTTTTAAATATAAATTTTTATAAAAACTATCAAATCACATGCCTATACAAATACAAATAAACAAAGTGTTTCAGGTAATCATCAACCTCCCATTACCTTTAACATTAAATTATAGAGGAGCCTGTTAAGATACGATTTTATAAAATTAAAAAAGAAAATTTGACAATTGTAAATGACAAAACCATCCGTATAAGAATATTTTGGCAGATTATAATGAGAGTAAAAATTGCATTGTATCAATTCCGTCTGCATAATTAAACAAAGAGGGATGTTGCGCATTACCCAAAGCAACATTATCTCCGATAATGCATTGAATATTTTCGTTACCCTGCATTTGAAATAATAACTGGTCTTTATCAGTATAAAAACTATAATTCAATTGGCTTATGGGTGAAAAAAGCTGCTCATTCTCTACCAGCAATATGCTCTGGTTGGTCATATAATACATATTGTTCATAATAAGCAACGCCAGATTATAATCGTAATTATTTCTGTATTTGGTATGATCAGAAAAATTTGCATACTTTTTAAAGGCATTGAGTAAGGGAACAAAATCATAGCTGGGTGGCACAAAAATTTTAGTAACGTTTCTACAGCCTAACCCAAAATATAAGTGCACATCATCTGCGAGTAAATCTATTTCAGTAGTACTTTCATTTCCTGTAAGTACTGCTACAGAAGTTCGGTTGCGCCGGATAATATTTGGATACCTTCCAAAATAATAATTAAAATACCGGGCAGTGTTATTACTCCCGGTGGCAATATAAGCATCGCATCCTTTAAGTAAATCAGCAAATGATATAATTTTATTTAATGCAGGTTGCCATTCAATCAGCTTATCTGTTATATGCTTAATCAATACATCATCTTTTGAAGATAATTTTATGGTTTGCTTATGACCGGAAATAAATACAGATAAAAAATCATGAAAACCAACAAGAGGAATGTTTCCAGCCATTACTATCCCTATATTTTTTAGAGTAACATTATCATCCAAATAATAAGACCTCACCCAATTTTCCAATTTGTCCTTGTGTAAGTATTCAGTGATAATTTGATGTACCGAATTATTAATAAAGTCAGGAATAAACCAACCGTTCTTTTCAAAAGCTTTCTGTTTAGCCATTTGCCAGTCTTCATCTCCGGATTGCAAATAGTTTCCCAGCTCAACCATTAATTCTATTCTTTCAGCTAAATTCATTTGCAAAAAATATCTTTTTATATTTGTGTTGAAAAGAGTGCAAAATTCGTAAATAATTTGCAGCCTTCATGGGTGGCTGGGTTAAGCTTTAAAATGAGAATCTATGGCTATTAAAATTACTGATGAATGTATAAACTGCGGTGCCTGTGAGCCGGAATGCCCTAACAATGCAATTTACGAAGGTGGTGTGGAATGGGCTTTTGCTGACGGAACTACCGTAAAAGGAATGGTGACACTGATGGACGGAACTCAGTTGGATGCAGATAAACGCAATCCTCCTATAGAAAATGACATCTATTATATTGTTCCAAATAAATGTACTGAGTGCCAGGGATTTCATGAAGAACCACAATGCGCTGCGGTTTGTCCGGTTGATTGTTGTGTACCAGACGAAATGTACAGGGAAACAGTAGAAGAATTGCTGGTTAAAAAAGAAAAGCTTCATATATAATTGTATGGCCGAAGCCTGTTACCAGGTTTCCTGCTAAGCGGCGAGGGTATTTAAATACTTTCGCCTTTTTTTAAAACCAGAGTATGATAAAATTATTTTTCAGAGCTATTGGTATTTTTTTAATAGCAATTATTTTTACAGGTTGTCCTTCAAACCAGGTAAATAAAGAAGCATCATGGAGAAATGAAATAATAAAAACAGATAATGATTTTTCCAGCATGAGCAGTACTATGGGAATGAAAAAAGCTTTTATTGAATATATGGATGATGATGGAATTTTACTCCGCCCTGATCATCCGCCAATTATTGGAGCTAATGCCATAGAATATTTAACTGAGCAAAATGACACGTCCTATACCTTAACATGGAATCCTTCCGCTGCACAGGTTTCTGCATCAGGAGATTTAGGATATTCTTATGGAATTTATAATTTACAATTGCAGGATAGCACCTTGCAGGGTACTTATGTAAGCATCTGGAAAAAGCAAAAAGATGGTAAATGGAAGTTTGTTTTGGATACAGGGAACCGGGGAATTAACACGGTGACAGATTCAACTGTCAATGGTCAGTAGTCAATAGTCAAATAGTATGGTTAATAGTTGGATATTCAATCCCATAAATCCTTTAAACCCATAAATCATGGTTCAGACAATTGCACTTGTTACAGGAGGCTTTTCAGGTGAGGCAGAAATATCATATAAATCAGCCATTACCATTGAAAAAAATATTGATAGAAAAAGATGGAATCTTTATAAGATCGATATCACAACTAATGGTTGGTTTTACGAATCCTCCTCGGGAAACAAGATTGAAGTTGATAAAAATGATTTCTCAATAACAGTTGATGAAGAGAAAATTAATTTTGATGCTGTATTAATAGGCATACATGGTACACCCGGTGAAGATGGAAAGTTGCAGGGTTATTTTGATACACTTCACATACCCTATACCTCCTGCGATGCCGCCACTTCAGCGCTCACTTTCAATAAAAGTTTTACTGTAGCTGTTGCTGCATTTGGTGGCATAAATGTATCTCGTTCAGTACTTATCTTTAAAAATAATTTTGAAAGCCCCGATGAATTGGTAAAAGCGTTGCACTTTCCGGTTTTTATAAAGCCAAACAATGGAGGATCAAGTATTGGAATGAGCAAGGTAAATTCACCTTCAGAAGAATTAGGGAAAGCAATAGAAAAGGCTTTTAAGGAAGATGACCAGGTGCTGGTAGAAGAATTTATTAGCGGAAGAGAATTAACCATTGGTGTATTTAAATCAAAGGGAGAAATTATTACTTTGCCAATAACAGAAATAATTTCAAAAAAGGATTTTTTTGATTATGAGGCCAAATATTTAGGCGCCAGTGAAGAAATTACGCCTGCTAAGGTTGATGAATCAATTGCCGAAAAGGTAAGTGAGGCAGCGGTAAAAATATACCGGTTATTTAATTGCAGAGGTATAGTTAGAATTGATTTTATTTATAATGAAGAAACCGAAAAAGTTTTTATGCTGGAAATAAATACCGTCCCCGGCCAGAGCGAGGCAAGTATTGTTCCACAACAAGTGCAGGCAATGGGTTGGAGCCTGCAGGATTTTTATACCGCATTAATTGAAGAGTGTTTACATAATTGATAATTAAATCGCACCTTTAATTACTATCCCGTAAATAATAATGAAAAAAGTTTTTATATATCTTTCGAAGTTTCCTTTTTGGTTAAATGCCGCTGCTAATATTGCCTTTAGCAAGAATAAAATAAAAAGCTTTACAGAATATATAGATG
>MWYX01000039.1 GCA_002050465.1 Chitinophagales bacterium 65-1 | reverse complement strand
ACTCATAACTCGTAACTCATAACTCATAACCCGAAACTCGTAACCCGTAACTAATAAAAAGTGTATTCATTCCAGGAACTATCCACTCTCTTTGAAGAAAAATTTAATGTAAGGCATTTCCCAGATGCCCCCGCTTCGTTATACGATTCGTCGGAATATATTTTATCGCTGGGAGGCAAAAGAATAAGGCCGGCTCTTTGTTTAATGGGTAACGAATTGGTGAATAAGATCAATCCCGATACATGGCATGTTGCTACTGCAATTGAACTGTTTCACAACTTTACTTTGATACATGATGACATAATGGATAAAGCCCCGTTGAGGCGTGGGATGGAAACTGTTCATCATAAATTTGGTGAATCAACTGCGTTGCTTGCAGGGGACGTTATGCTTGTAGTTGCTTATGATTATGTAAATAAAATAAATAAAGATTGCCTGCAAAAAGTTATCAGGCTGTTTAATAAAACGGCAAAGGAAGTATGTGAAGGGCAGCAGCTTGATATGGATTTTGAGAAAAGAGAAAAAATAAGCTTCGATGAGTATGTAAATATGATAGAATTAAAAACATCTGTAGCTCTTGCAGCAAGTTTACAACTCGGTGCTATTTTAGGAGGAGCAGGCGAAGGCAACCAAAAACATCTTTATGAGTTTGGGAAGAACCTGGGGATTGCTTTCCAGGTGCAGGATGATTATTTAGATGCTTTTGGCAATCCTGAAAAATTTGGTAAGCAGGTAGGCGGTGATATTCTCTCCAATAAAAAAACATTCTTATCTATTCACGCTATGGAAGTGGCTACAGTAGCGCAATTAAAAGCCCTGGATAATCTGAATAAAGGCAACGAGATTGCTAAAGTTGAAAAAGTTTTGCAAATATATAAGGACACTAAAGCTGATGCATGGGCAACCGAATTAAAAGATAAATATTATAAAATAGCAATGCACCACATGGAAGAAATTGCCGTTCTTTCTGCGAGAAAAAAACCATTGATGGAGTTGGCAGCGTATTTAATTAACAGGGAGCATTGATGAATTCATTCGATTTAGTTATCTAATTTTACATTGATAGGTTTTAATACAGCAATTCAATCCACATTTTTGCGCATGAATAGTAAAGAATTTATTGATTCCGGAATATTGGAACTATATGTTATGGGTATTGCCACTACCCGGCAGGCAGATGAAGTGGAAAAAATGCTTGTTGAATCAGATGAAATTCGCAGTGCTGCTAATGACATTCAAAAGACGTTAGAAACGTATGCACAAGCGCACGCAATAGCGCCTGCTTCTACAATCAAGCCTTTCCTGTTGGCTACTATCGATTATTCAGAAAGAATAAAAAATGGTGAAGAACCTTCCTTTCCACCGGTTATAAATGAAACATCAAAAATTATAGATTATACCCAATGGATCAACAGGAATGATATGATATTGCCTGATAATTTCAAAGACTTTCATGCGAAAATCATTGGATATACACCGAAAATTGTAACTGCCATTGTCTGGATCAGGAATATGGCTCCGCATGAGGTACATGATGATGAGTTTGAAAAATTTTTGATCCTGGAAGGAACCTGTGATATTACCATAGGAGATAAGGTACATAAAATGGCATCGGGAGATAGTTTAAGTATTCCACTTCATATAGACCATTTTGTTACCGTAACATCCGATATTCCCTGCAAGGTAATATTGCAAAGGATCGCAGCTTGATCTTACTTCTACTTAAGTAACCCACTTCATATAAACTATTTTGTTACCGTAACATCCGATATTCCCTGCAAGGTAATATTGCAAAGGATTGCAGCTTGATCTTTTTTTCCAACTAATTTATTACGTGTTCAATTAATTTTGAAATTTATTTAATTCAATAAATCATGTTTCACACGATACTTATTTACTAATTTAACCGCATCAAAAATTTCTGCTATGGCAAATCAACTCTTCCGCAAAAAAAGTATTTCTGCAATTTTAAAAGATGCGAAAGAAGGATTATCAGATGCCACTCATTCACACACAGGTTTAAAAAAAGTTTTAGGTGTACGTGATCTTACTGCAATGGGTATTGCAGCTGTTATTGGCGCAGGAATTTTCAGCAGCATAGGCAAGGCCAGTTACGACGGAGGTCCGGGTATCGTATTCCTCTACGTTTTTACTGCGATTGCCTGTGGCTTTGCAGCATTGTGCTATGCTGAATTTGCTTCAACTGTCCCTGTTTCGGGCAGCGCCTATACCTACTCGTATGTTGCATTCGGGGAAATTTTTGCATGGATAATAGGGTGGGATCTTTTGATGGAATATGCTATAGGAAATATTGCAGTGGCAATTTCGTGGAGCGATTATTTTACAAGACTTATGGATGGTTTCAGCCTGCATATTCCTGAATGGCTTACCATGGATTATTCTTCTGCACATACGGGTTTTAATGAAGCTGCAGGATTAATTTCAAAACCAGGCGGGGTACCTGATGAGGTAATATTATCAAAACATGCGGCATGGATGAATGCTCCGCAAATCGGCGGGTTAAGAATTATATTTGATCTGCCTGCATTATTAATAGTTGCATTAATAACATACATTGTTTTCAGGGGAATAAAAGAATCAAGAAACACAAGTAATTTTTTGGTAGTCTTAAAACTGGCTGTTGTTTTTTTAGTGATTGTATTGGGTGGATATTATGTAAATCCAGATAACTGGAGCCCCTTTGCACCTAATGGTGTAACAGGAATTTTAAAAGGTGTATCAGCGGTATTCTTTGCCTATATTGGCTTTGATGCGATAAGCACAACTGCTGAAGAATGCAAAAATCCGCAGCGTGATCTGCCAAAGGGAATGATTTATTCCCTTATAATTTGTACCATTTTATATGTGTGCCTTGCTTTAGTGCTAACAGGTATGGTTAGTTATAAAGACCTGAACGTTGGCGATCCTCTTGCAAAAGTTTTTTCTGACAGGGGGATGGAATGGATCGCCGGAATAATTGCAGTGAGCGCTGTTTTTGCAACGGCAAGTGTACTGCTTGTTTTTCAAATGGGGCAGCCTCGCATCTGGATGAGCATGAGCCGTGATGGGTTGTTGCCTAAAATTTTTTCACGCATTCATCCAAAATTTAAAACGCCATCCTTCTCTACCATACTTACAGGCTTTGTAGTAGCTATACCTGCCTTATTTTTAAACCTGGATGTTGTACTTGCCTTAACCAGCATAGGAACTTTGTTTGCATTTGTATTAGTGTGTGGCGGCATATTGGTATTGGATAGCAGACCCATTAAAGCTGAAAGTAAATTCAAAGTTCCATACGTAAGCGGGAAATATATTGTACCATGTGTGTTCTTTGCCTCAATGGTGTTTGTTGCAATACAATTCCCTTCTTATTTTAAAAGTTTGTTAAGCGAAGAAGGAATTCCTATGATTATTTTTTTGGTTGTAGCCACCATCATTGCAATACTCAGTTATGTAAAGAATTTTTCTCTTATCCCTGTGCTGGGCTTATTAAGCTGCTTTTATTTAATGGCGCAGGAAAGCCATACTAACTGGTATCGTTTTCTAATTTGGCTTGCTATCGGGCTTGTTATTTATTTTTTTTATGGTTATAAAAACAGCCATCTGGCAAAGACGAAAGATGTTGATATAGTATAACTTCTTTTGTAAGCTGGCTTTTGTTTTTCTCCAACGGAGTTCTATGAACATAGCCCATCGTGGAGTTTATCCTGAGTCTGTCGAAGGATCACTCACTTGTACGGCATACCTTTGCTTAGCAAATATTATTAATTTAAAAATTCCTCTCCCCTTGGGGAGAGGTTAGGTGAGGGCATGAAATACCAGGTAGGCGATACAATTTTAGTACTTCATTCCAATGAAGAAGGAACTGTAGTGGAATTAATGAATGAAAAAATGGTAATGATAGAAGTGGATAAAGTTCGCTTCCCGGTTTATATGGACCAGATAGATTTTCCTTATTTTAAAAGATTTAGTGAAAAGAAATTATTTGAAAAAAAGAAAGAGAAAAAGTATGTTGATGATATTAAAAAAGAAAAAGCTACAGCGCAATACAAAGTAAGTGATGGTGTATGGCTGGCTTTTTTACCTGTGTTCGACAAGGATATTTTTGATGATGATGTAGTAGAGTCTTTCAAGCTCTATTTAATAAATCAGACCGAATATCCTTATAATTTTGATTACTACATACGTTTTGCAGGCTCTCCCGGTTTTGAATTAAAGAACCAGGTATTTTCATTCACTGATTTTTATTTACACGACGTTGCTTTTGAGCAAATGAATGATGCCCCAAAGTTTATGTTTGAATTCTCATTGGTTAATACTGATAAGAAGAAAGCAGAATACTTTGAGGCGTTACTTAAAATAAAAGCCAAACAATTATTTCAGAAGATAGAAGAAATGAAATTAAAGAATGAACCTACATTTTCTTATAAATTATTTGAAACCTATCCTGATAGAGTTATTGAAGAAAAACATGACTTCGCAAAATTATCCGGTGCAGGGTATAAAATTTATGAAGCCTCGAAAGTTGCACAGAATCTTGAGCCTGCCCGTAGTGTAATTGACCTCCACATTGAAAAACTAAGTAATGACTGGAAACATCTTTCTAATTTTGAAATACTTACCATACAATTAAAAACCTTTGAAAAATATTTTTACCTGGCAACAGCACACCGGCAGCCAAACTTAATTGTAATACATGGAATTGGCAGCGGGAAATTAAAACATGAAATACATGAAATATTAAAAACAAAAAAAGAAGTAAAGACATTTGTAAACCAATACCATCCTAATTTTGGCTATGGGGCTACAGAGATTTATTTTGGGTATTAAGAACCATTTTTATGCGGTACGTTTGTTTACCGGACCCATCAAAAGGTAGAGAATCGCCCCAATAACAGGAACAAAAACAATAACTACAACCCATATCAATTTAACTGTGTTATCAATATAATTTTTGGGTAATAAATTAATAAGAGCTATGATTGGCAATACAGCAAATATTAAAGACAAGAATGTCCAAAATAAAAGTCCAGATGAAGGGGAAAAGAATCCATTTATTTTGATTGTTATAAACTTATCAAAATGTCAAAAGGACATTATTTACAAAGCTAATTCATCTTTATTACCTTTGTACTGCTACAAACCGGGTTATCGTGCTAATGTAAATTAGTAAGGAAAGTCCGGACAGCATAGAGCAACACACCGGTTAACAGCCGGTTCCGGTTTTAATCGGAAAGATAGTGCCACAGAAAATAACTGCCAATGTTTGGTGGAGACACCAACCATGGTTAGGGTGAAAATGTGAGGTAAGAGCTCACGGTTTCGGTAAGTAATTATCGTTACGGGTAAACCTTGTGTGCTGCAATGCCACGTAAATCAGCGTTTGAGGGCTGCTCGTCCGAGGCTGAAGGGTAGGCAGCAAGATCGTAACAGTAATGTTGCGGCAAGATAAATGATAACCATCCAATGTGTAAACACAGCGGTCACAGAATCCGGCTTACAGGTTTGTAGTAACTGAATTAAAAAGTCCCGAAAATTTCGGGACTTTTGTTTTGATATTATAAGTATTATACTTTATTTCCTTATCTACTTTTTAGTAGTGTCCATCTTGCTGTGATCCATTTTAGGGTCCATTTTATTATCCTTTTTAGGATCTCCGCCCATCATCGCACTCATTTCTTTTGGATCCATAAATCCCCAATGATCTGTGGCTTTACCATCTTTTATTTTTACAACATCAACGTGCCTGGAGTCGATCTTTGTATTTGGTGGCATTCCCCATACCGGTGTTGAATTAGTAGTTCCGGTTAAACGATTCAAAGAAAATACATAATCTCCATTGGCAGCATCTGCTATAACTTCCATTTTAATATCACTAAAACCCGAACGTACTTTGCCGAGCATGGCTACAATGCTGTCTCCGCCTTTCAGGTCACTTCCATCGGGATTGCCACCATGATCTATTGCATCCTTATCAATAAATTCTTTGATCTTAGATACATCACCAGTTTCCATTGCTTTATACACTTCCCTGTTATTAGCCAGATTTTTTTCATTTTGAGAATTGTCGCTGCTGGTAGTTGTGGTTGTGTCGGAGTCTTTACAAGAAACTAAAAATAAAAGCATGCCTGTTGCTGCTGTAAAAAGTAATTTTTTCATTTTTTTTGAAGTTTGGTTTAAGTATAATTAATGTAGAATTTATAATGCAGCTGAGATTCAAAAAGATTAAGCAGTAGTTTTTCCTAAGAGTGGATTTCGAACGGCAAGCTATTATTTTTTTTCAATAAAAAGAAATTTCTATATGAATTCTTTAAAGATGGACTTTTTTATGCCCCTCCACTCATCATTTATAATACTAAAAAAAATGGAATCTCTTATTCTTCTTTCAGAAGTAATTTGATGTTTACGAAAAATCCCTTCTTCCTTTGCTCCTATTTTAAGCATGGCTTTTTGTGATTGTTGGTTTAAGATATCAGTTTTTAATTCCACGCGGTTAAATTCCAAGGTTTCAAAAGCATATTGCAGCAATAAGAATTTGCATGCTTTATTTAACCCTGTTCCCTGATGTTTGGGATGAATCCATGTCCATCCTATTTCTAACCTTTTAAAAGGGAACGAAATATTACCATAACGGGTGCTGCCTGCAACCGAGTTGCTTTGCTTATCAAATATTAAAAAAGGGTACGAAGTTTTCGACTGTTTCTCTTTCAAAGCAATATCAATGTATTCTTCCAGGTCTTTACGTTCTTTTATATTATTCATTCCTAATTGCCATATTGATGGCTCATAGGCAATTTTATCCAGCTCAATTATATCCGCTGCTTTTAATGGTGCTAATCTTACACGCTCATTTTCAAGAATGATTTCTTCATTAAAAAAATTAATTTCAGTAAACATTTTTCAAAAGTAAAAAACAGGTGTACAAATGCTGTGATGTATTTATATAGTTTCACTAATAAACATTAAAAAGAGCCTGCATTTACAGGCTCTTATCTTTTAAATATTTTTTTATTAATGTTTCGTAGCTTCTAAATCAAGCTCTATGTTTACGGTTTCGGAGATAAATTTATCGCCTAACGTTTTATCATTACCATAATTCATTTTCCATTGAGTACGATCAATATTAAAATTTCCTTTCGCCTTTAGTTTATTTCCATCAAGATCAACCTTTGCCGGGAAAGTGATATTTTTTGTAGTTTCTTTTATAGTCAGGTTTCCACTTACACTAAAATTTGCGCCTGCAACCATAGATGTATCCTTGCCATCAGATTTGTAGGGTTCTACTTTTGTTATTTCAAATTTAGCAGTGCCGAATTTTTCAGCATCAAAAAAATCTCCACTTAATAAATGCGGCTTTAATTTATTTTGAAACATATCACCTTCCTGGTCAATCTTTAATGATTTAATATTAATAAGAAAGTTGCCTCCGGTTATTTGATTGTTGGCGATTGATACAGTACCTGATGATAAACCAAACCTGCCCGGATGGTTTTTACCCACCCCGTTTCCTGTAAAGCGTATTGTTGAAGTAGTTGTATCAACAGTAAAAGTTTGCCCAGCAGCATCTGAAGCCTGTTGCTTCTCAGTTATGGTGGCCTTATCACCATCCGGAGTGCTATCGCAACTTTGTAACATCGTAAAAGCAAGAGCAAAAAGGGGAACGAAAGATCTTAGAGAATGTTTCATAATTTATAATTTGATTTTTATTTTATAAAATTACAGAAGTAAAATTATAAAGATTCTAGTTTACCGATTTAAACTTAAGGTGCATGATAAAGCTGGTTACTTAATTCAACGTAAATAAACAGAGGTATAATTTTAAAATAAATCATCATTATTATATTTGCTAATGCGTATTCCATATACCATACCTCCCCAAACCAAAATTGGTCATATACATTTAAAAGTGGCAGATTTAAAAAGAGCAATGGTATTTTATTGTGATATCCTTGGTTTTGAATTGATAACAATGTATGGCAATGAAGCTGCATTTATTTCTGCCGGAGGCTACCACCATCATATAGGTTTAAATACATGGTACAGTAAAAATGCACCTCCGGCACCAGTAAAAAGTGCAGGGTTATTTCATACTGCTATTTTATACCCAACAAGAAGAGATCTGGCAGTTGCGTATAAACGATTATTAGATGCGGATTACCCACTAACTGGCGTGGCTGATCATGGTGTATCAGAAGCATTATATTTAAACGATCCGGATGAAAATGGTGTAGAGCTTTATTGGGACAGGCCAAAGGAAGAATGGCCTCATAAGCCTGACGGAAGTATTGAGATGTATACACAGTCACTTGATCTGAATGACCTGCTGAGAGAAGCCCCCTAATCCCGATAGCCATCGGGACCCAACGGGGGGACTTTGGTAAGCCTTTTAAATTCGGTAGAGGAATTAATAAATTTCATAATTGTGCAAATGAATCTTCGTGATGAAATTTTAAAAGAACATTCAAAAGCACAATGCAATAAAATTGTACTATGGGTTGGGGATTCTCAAAAGAGGTTTAATGAATTGTTTCACTTGTTCTTACATGATGAATACCGTGTAGTACAAAGAGCAGCATGGCCGGTAAGCTATTGTGTTATTTCGCATCCTGAATTCATTAAAAACCATTTTGAAAAACTTATTAATAATTTGGGGAAACCTGATCTACATAATTCTGTAAAAAGAAATTCAATCCGTTTACTGGAGCATGTTACTATTCCGAAAAAATATCAGGGAAAAATAATGGAGATATGCTTTAGTTATGTTGCTTCCGCAACAGAGCCAGTGGCTGTTAAAGCGTTTTCCCTTACGGTGCTTGGAAATCTGGCCAAACAATATCCTGATATAATTCCTGAAATAAAAGTTTTAATTGATGAACAATTACCCCATCAGACAGCGGGATTTAAAAGCAGAGCGAAAACCCTCCTAAATAATTCGGAATAATATTTTTTCACAAATAAAATAATGCATCAGCAATTAATAGACTTCCACCTAAGTCTGCCCTTCAGAGGGAAAGGGGGATTTTGGCCGATAAAATTCTTTAAATATCAATCTGAGGTTTTGATCGTAAGTGATGTAATTATATATCCAGTTACTAAAAACTGAGAGCCTGTTCTTAACCCCCAATAACAACACAAGGTGTAATCCCATCCACATCATCCATGCTAAAAAACCTCTTATATGCAATTTTGGTTTTGGTATATCAACCACTGCAAGGTTACGTCCCACTGTTGCCATTGTGCCTTTATCATAATACTCAAACTCTTTTATGTGCGGACTTTTCATTTCCATTCTTCGTAAATTATATGCAAGCAAATTTCCCTGTTGTATGGCTACAGAGGCAACCTGCGGATGACCATTCGGATACTTTTCCGTTTCCATATAAGCAACATCGCCTACAGCATAAATATTATCAAAGCCTGAAACCTTATTGAACCTATCTACCTTTATCCTGTTACCTTTTACAATCAGATCTTTACTTATTCCCTCCGGAATATTGCCTTTAATGCCTGCTGCCCAAATAACCATTGCACTTTCGATAGTTGTGCCACTTTGAAGTGTTACTATTTTTCCGTTATAATCTTTTACAACCGTATTAATTTGAACTATAACATTTAATTTTTGTAAATACTTAAGTGAATCTTCGCTGGATTTTTCACTCATAGCGCCAAGTATTTTTGGACCTCCCTCCAGAAGATAGATTTTCATCTTCGTAAAATCCAGTTCCGGATAATCTTTCGGCAAAACAAACCTGCGCATGTCTGCAATAGCGCCACTTAACTCCACTCCTGTTGGCCCCCCTCCAACCACTACCACAGTCATTAACCTTTGTAATTCCGTTTCATTTTTGGCTGACAAAGCATCCTCAAAATTCTGAATTAAACGATGCCTGAGTCGTACGGCTTCTACAGTACTTTTCATCGGAAAAGCATTATCTATCAAATTTTGATTTCCAAAAAAGTTTGTATCAGCACCTGTTGCCAAAACCAATACATCATATGTAAAATCACCGATATCTGTAACCACTTTACCTTGCCTACCGGTCACATGGGACTCCTTTGCCCAAATGGGCTCCCTTGGAGGAGCAGGCAGGTTATCAGCCACAACTATTTCTTTTACTTCCGCCATCCTAAAATGAACATTCCTGCTTTTATGAAAAACCTTCCTCAAGGGAAATGAAATATTGCTGGGATCGAGGCCGGCAGTTGCCACCTGGTAAAACAATGGCTGAAACTGGTGATAATTATATTTATCCAAAAGATAAATTTCAAAACCTGCTTTATTATTTAAGGAACGTGCCACTTTTAACCCGCCAAATCCTCCGCCGATAATTACTATTTTCATTTTGGTAGTTGATATAATGGTAGTCATTAGGTCAATGGGGTCATTATGTGTTAGATATATACTTTATAACAACCTTGCATTGACCCAATGACTATTGACATAATGACTAGTATAAAAGTCTCACCTTAATTGTGTATTTCACCTTTCGCAAAAGATCCCCTGCCTCTTTTGACAATCCTTTATCTACATCCAGCACCACATACCCAATTTCATCATTTGTTTTTAAATACTGCGCTACAATATTTATTTTATGTTTAGACAATTGCGTATTTATTTCAGACAGAACTCCCGGAACATTATTGTGAATATGCAAAATACGATGTGTGCCTTCCTGTGGAGGCAAGCTTAATGCAGGTACAGTATGTGAGCCGGTTGTAATTCCTTTTTCTAAAAAATTAAAAAGCTTGGCGCTTACATCTGTGCCAATATTTTGTTGCGCTTCCTCGGTAGAGCCACCAATGTGTGGTGTAAGAATTACATTACTCAACCCTTGTAGTGGCGTTGAAAATTTATCACCATTCTTTTCTGGCTCTTGCGGATAAACATCAATTGCAGCACCGGCAAGTTGTTCATTTTGCAACGCATTTTTTAGTGCATCAAGATCTACCACTTCTCCCCTGGCATAATTTATAAGAATACCATTCTTCTTAAAATATTTAAGATTGGTTTTATTAATTAAATTCTTTGTGGATTCCAGTTCAGGTACATGAAGTGTTACTACATCGGCATTATTAAGTACCTCTTTCAACGTTTTTTTATCCTCTGCATTTCCCAATGGCATTTTAGTTTCAGCATCATAAAAAATAACTTTCATCCCTAATGATTCTGCAAGCACACTCACCTGCGAACCTATATTTCCATAACCAATGATCCCTAATGTTTTCCCTCTTAATTCATAACTGCCTTTTGCTTCTTTTAACCAAATGCCATTATGGGCCGCTTTATTTTTGTCAGGTATTCTTCTTATCAGCATTATAGAAGATGCTATAACCAATTCAGCAACAGACCGGGTATTGGAATAAGGTGCATTAAATAAAGCAATGCCTTTTTTTGTTGCAGCATCTAAATTCACCTGGTTAATACCTATACAAAAACAACCAATTGCCTGGAGCTTTTCCGCATGCGATAAAATATTTTTTGTTAACTGAGTTTTAGAACGGATACCCAGTAAATGAACATTTTTTATTTCATTCATTAATTCTCTTTCACTTAATGCTGCATTAATTTTTTTTACAGAAGTGTACCCGGCATCATTAAATTTTTTTATTGCTGCATCACTTATATTCTCTAAAAAAAGAATGTTAATCTTTTCCTTAGGATAGCTGGTGGTTTTTTTATATGCCATATTAATTTAGTACTTATGTATATTGCAAATATAACCCGATAACTTTTTACTGATCTGCAATGTCCTTTTTGAAAAAGATCCAATTACTTTTATATTCTGCAATATTATTTATTGCATGCTCGCAGGGTTCCGGTTCGGGTAACCAGAAAAAAAATACAGAAACTGATTCTACTTCTTATCATGAAATTGAGCCCGGTATAGTAAGTGCAGCAGATTTTAAAAAATATTATGATGCAGCAAATGGATTTTATGACACAAATCTTGTTGCCAGGGGTTTTAATGGCGCTATATTAGTTGCAAAAAACGGAAGGATAATCTTTGAAAAATATCACGGATATTTTGATCTTGATAAAAAGGATACATTAAATCAACATAGCGCTTTTCATATTGCCTCAATCACAAAAACATTTACAGCAATGGCAATTTTAAAGCTTGCTGAACAGGGAAAATTAAAATTAGATGATGATGTGATCTGGTATTTTCCAAAATTCCCGTACAATGGTATTACTATAAAAATGTTGCTAAACCATAGAAGCGGCTTACCTAATTACCTGTACTTTATGGATAAACTTGGCTGGGATAAAACAACTTTTTGTGATAATAAGGATGTATTAAATTATCTTATAACACACCAGCCGCCTATAGCCCGCCAGCCTGATACCCATTTTAGCTATTGTAATACCAATTATTCTTTATTAGGATTAATTATTGAAAAGGCTTCCGGTAAATCCTATGCTGAATATCTTCAGCAAACTTTTTTCGCTCCTTTGAAAATGCATGATACCTACGTTTTTTCATTAGCTGATTCCCAAAGAATAATGCCATCGTATAATTGGCGGGGCAAACGTGAAGGATTAACTTTTTTAGATAAAGGCTATGGTGATAAAAATATTTACAGCACTCCAAGAGATCTTTTAAAATGGGATCAGGCATTATACAACAATCAATTATTTTCTGCAAAAACATTAGAAGAATCTTTTGCTCCCTACAGTAATGAGAAGCCGGGTATAAAAAACTATGGCTTTGGATGGAGGATGAATATTTATCCGAATGGCAAAAAAATTATTTTTCACAGCGGATGGTGGCATGGCAACAATACAATGCTTATGAGACTTATTCCGGATTCTGCCACAATTATTATTTTGGGTAATAAATATAACAGAAATGTTTATGAAGCAAAAAAATTAGCAAACAGCTTTTCACCTTATTTTGATATTGATGAAATAGAGAGGCCGGAGATGAAAGAAGCAACATCAATAAGCGAAGCCCATGATTCCTTACCTGGTGGGGATGCTGGTTGCCATAAGCATGTTGCGTACAAGCGGAACTTTTGATGTAATTATTACGGGGATGAAAAACTTGTTTGCAGCAATGGGTACTGATACCCGGTTTGTTGATG
>MWYX01000057.1 GCA_002050465.1 Chitinophagales bacterium 65-1 | reverse complement strand
TCAGGTCCATACCTTATTATTTTTTTAGGTTGTCAAGATATTTTTGAATTTCCTGCAGCTCTCCTTTTGAGGCTTTTTGGTTACCAAGTGCCTGTAAAACCAGTTGAGTGGATGATCCGGAAAAAAGTGTGTTGATCATCTTATCCAAAAATTGTTTTTGAGTTTTTTGTCTTGTAACAGCAGCTTCATAAATATGCGTTTTGTTACTGTCATCTCTCGTAACCAAACCCTTTTCAAACATAATTTGCAGCAGCTTCAGCGTAGTTGTGTAACCTGAATCTTTATTTTTTGATAACTCTTCGTGTACTTCACGTACGGTAGCCTTTTCTTTATCCCAGAGTATGGCTAGGATTTCCAGTTCGCTTTCGGTAGGCTTTAATTTTTTATTTATTGTCATGCTTACGATTTAGTTCGTATGCTAAAATACGATTTAGTTCGTAATAGCAAAATAATATTTAAAAAAAAATTAGAACGCTTAATTTAGAATATAAAAAGATAATTAAAATTGGGGTTACCTAATAATTATGGCGGGAAGACGGGAACGCAAATCCATTTTTATTTTGTCAAATTTTTCTCTGCTTACCTTTTTGCTAACTGCAGGCTGCACAATTTCAACATGCTGTGTCTGTATATCTATTGCAATTTCTACCGTTTGCCATTTTGTGGAAATTAATTCTAAAATAACGCCTGGTAAACCTCCAAATATATTGGGCCCATGAGGCAGTGGAATTTCTTCTGTGTACCAGGCAATATAGAGGGTACCATTATATGTGCAGGTTGCTTTTTTACATTTATAATTTAAAATTATTTTCTGTTCAGGAAATATTTCCCAGTCAAACTTTGGAATTGTATCTTCAATAAGGTATTTGGGGTTATTCATTGGCTGGCTTTGAAATAGAAATAAACCTGAAGAAATATTTTTATAAGAGGTGTGTCCAAAGAACTTTTTTCCATAAGGAGGTTTTAATTTATCGGGGGTATATAAAGTATATTCATAGGAGACCGAATCATTAATTAACAATCTTTTTTTAAAAATTGGTTGAAACTTTCCCAATTCATTATCCCATCTTGAAGATTGATATATTATTTGATAATTTGTTTGAGCAAAAGAAGTAACATCTAATGCTAAAAAAAATAATAGAAAACTTAGTTTTATCATACCGTTAAAACTAATAAAAAAACCCCAGCATTGCTGAGGCTTTAACTATGTTTTCGTATATCATTACTTCACTTTCCTTTCGCTTATTACAATATCAGCTTTCCCTTCAAAATATTTTTTATACTTATTTTGTACTTCCTCCGGTTGCTCAATACCATCAATATATAAGCGGCCATTAACAATATCAACAATATAATCTTCATATTCAATAAGGCCGTCCTGTTTTAATCCACCAATAAGTGCTTTAACATCTGCATTATTCATTGCCCTCACTTTCTTACCCCTGTTTTCAACTTTATTGGTGGTTGTAACCGGTTGTAACTGCCTTGTAGTGTCACCATCCATCATCATCAGGTTTTCCATTTTGTGCTGCCTGTTATTTACAATTTTATCATGGTGAATTTTTGCAAGGGTAGGGGCAATAACCAATGAAACAATACTCATCAGTTTAATTAAAATATTCATGGATGGTCCTGAAGTATCTTTAAACGGATCGCCAACAGTATCGCCTGTTACGGATGCTTTGTGCGGCTCTGAGCCCTTGTAATAGGTTTCGCCATTTATTACAGCGCCTTTCTCAAAAGATTTTTTTGCATTATCCCATGCACCGCCTGCATTGTTTTGAAACATACCCATTAACACTCCGCTAACGGTTGCACCGGCTAAAAAACCTCCCAGCACTTCCGGGCCAAAAATAAATCCAACGATCAATGGAGAACCCAATGCAATAGCACCGGGCAGCATCATCTTTTTTAAAGAAGCATTGGTAGATATGGCAACACACTTATCATATTCAGGTTTACCGGTGCCTTCCATAATTCCCGGGATGGTTCTGAATTGCCTGCGTACTTCCTCCACCATTGCCATCGCTGCTTCGCCAACAGCCCGGATAGCAAGCGATGAAAAAATAAATGGAATCATAGCACCCACAAATAATCCTGATAAAACATCGGCACGATAAATATCAATACCATCAATATGGGCTATACCAACAAAAGCAGCAAATAATGCCAGTGCAGTTAATGCTGCGGAAGCAATTGCAAAACCTTTTCCTGTGGCAGCTGTAGTATTTCCTACGGCATCGAGTATATCAGTTTTTTCACGAACATCTTTTGGCAATTCACTCATTTCTGCTATTCCTCCTGCATTATCAGCTATGGGGCCAAATGCATCTATTGCCAATTGCATGGCTGTGGTTGCCATCATACCGGCAGCAGCAATACCCACACCATATAATCCTGCACAAGCATACGACCCATAAATACCTGCAGCTAAAACCAATATCGGGTATAATGTGCTTTCCATTCCTATGGCCAATCCACCTATAATATTGGTAGCATGCCCTGTTGAAGATTGACGTACAATGCTCATAACAGGCCGCTTACCCATGGCAGTATAATATTCAGTTATTAAGCTCATTAATGTACCTACTGCAAGCCCAACGGCTATTGCTCCAAATACACCCTCCTTAGTAAACCGAAAACCTCTTAACTCCATTACATCAGGCAATAACCAAATCACTAAAAAATAAGATGCAATAGCAGTTAAGATTATTGATCCCCAGTTACCCATGTTCAATGCTTTTTGAACAGCAGTGGTATTGAGAGGAGAATTTTCAGAAATCTTTACAAATAAAGTACCTGCAATAGAAAATAAAATTCCCATTGCTGCAATTAACATGGGCAGAAGAATAGGAGCCATACCACCAAATCCATCTGGAGAAATTGTTTCCCTTCCCAAAACCATAGTTGCCAGAACAGTGGCAACATAACTACCAAAAAGGTCAGCACCCATACCTGCAACATCACCTACATTATCACCAACATTATCTGCAATGGTTGCCGGGTTGCGTGGATCGTCTTCAGGAATACCTGCCTCTACTTTGCCCACAAGATCAGCGCCTACATCAGCAGCTTTTGTATAAATACCGCCGCCGACTCTTGCAAACAATGCAATACTTTCTGCCCCTAAACTAAAGCCGGTTAAAATTTCAATGGTACGTTCCATTTCAACCGAATCAGCCAGTGAGTGCGGTGCAAAAATTGCTTTTAATATAATAAACAATCCTCCTAATCCTAATACTGCTAAGCCTGCAACACCCAATCCCATTACACTGCCGCCGGTGAAAGAAACATTTAATGCTTTTGACAAGCTGGTACGGGCAGCCTGTGCCGTTCGTACATTAGCTTTTGTAGCAGCTCTCATACCAATATATCCTGCCAGGGCGCTAAAGAATGCGCCAACAATAAAGGAAAAAGCAATACTCCAATGGCTGTTATCATTTGATAATCCCATAACAGCAAGGAGCAAAGCGCCGATCACAACAAAATAAGAGAGTATCTTCCATTCCGCTTTTAAAAAAGCCATTGCGCCCTCAGCTATATACGCACTTATCTCCTGCATACGTGGGGTGCCTGCATCCTGCTTACTCACCCACTGGTACTTTATAAATGTGTACAACAATCCAACAATACCCATTGCCGGAATTACATAGATCAGATTCTCCATATGGTTATTTCTTAATTTTTTGGGTGGCAAAAATAGGGTAAATACCGCTAAAAAGGGTTAATTGATTTTGATTGTTTAAGTTTAAAAAGCATTGGGCAATTCCCTGTGTAACAAAAGTTATGGCTCGTACACTCGCCTTACTTTGTAACACAGGGCCGGGCTTTACACTGCAAGCCTCACCGCATACGCACAAGACCAATTCTACGCTTCGGGCTTTCCGTTTCAATCCCTATTGCAGCGGTCAGTTACCTTTTACGTCGTCTTAAAGAAGGATTCAGCAAATACTTTTCAAAAAAATCTTCGCTGCTTATTACCTCAATTTTTTTCCGAAGGACTTCTTGTGGAGAAAAATTTAAAATCATCTGACAACACATTTATACTACAAACAAATTTAATTTATACGTATAACTATTTTAGCTGCTTAAAAGCTTCTCCTAAATAATCAATTATATCTCCTGCAATCATGGCTTCCTGCGAAAATTTTTCTGCCGCAATATCACCAGCAAGTCCATGCAGATAAACACCAATTAAACATGCATGTAATGATGAGTACCCCTGCGCTAATAAACCTGTAGTTATACCGGTTAAAACATCGCCACTACCCCCCGTTGCCATTCCTGCATTCCCTGTGGTATTAAAATATCGTTTTTTATCAGGAGTTGCAATCAAAGTGTGATGACCTTTTAATACAATGTAAATATTATTTTGCTGCGATATTTCCGAGGCAAGTTCTATTCGTTCTGCATCTGTTTTAGTTTTTCCAAATAATCGTTCAAATTCTACATAATGCGGAGTTATGATGGATCCTGGCGGAAGTAATTGAATTAACTCTTTATGTTGAGACAAAATATTTAAAGCATCCGCATCTACAACAACAGGATTTTTAAACGTTAAGAAAACATTTTTCAAAAGATCCTTATGTGATTCATATAAACCAAGCCCGGGACCTATACCAAGAGAATCAAATTTTTGAATATCCTCCGCAGATGAAATAAAATTATCGCCAGTAACTTTTGTCATGGCTTCAGGAGTAGATATCTGCATAATATCATATCCAATTCCTGGGGTATAAGCGGTTACTTTCCCGGCACCTGATCGCAGGCAGGCTTTTACTGCTAACACTGCTGCCCCCATCAATCCTATACTTCCCGTAATCAAGCATGCATGCCCATAATTTCCTTTATGGGAAAATGGGTCTCTTGGTTTTATGAGTGCATTTATAAAGGCACTATCAAGAAACTGGTCTTGTGTATGTTCATCCATTTTTACATAACGAGTATTATTCAAAAAGCTCCAGCTTATTTTTAGGCCGCCTGCTTTCAAGCCACACAAATTTTTTCAGATATTTTTGATCTTGCGGTATCTGGCGGATGGGATATAATTTTCCATGAACATCATTGATAAATTTTACTTTATTAAGCTGCTGGTTTATAAATAACATGTCAATTACAGAACCATCAGCCCGGTTCATTCCTGTAAAAGCACTGTCTTTATCCTGTACAAAGTAAATACTTTCAGCAGGTGATCCTTTAACTTTCATATTATCAATAACGCCGTTTACAAAATAGCCATTGATGGTTTTACCCGAAATCTGGTTATAAAATTCTGAATTTATTTTATTCACCATAATCCCGTTGTCAAAAACATATACCCTGTCAGCTTTTTTATTTTTTGTATATAAAAAGATAGTATCACCCGTAATCTGGTTTTTGCCGCTCCAGATAACTGGATCATAAAAAAGCCTGAAAGCCGAATCTGCGCCTGAATAAAACAAACTATCACTTACTGCCTGCAAAGAATCATTAAATATTTTTACATTATGATAGGCTAAAAAATACCTTATAGAAGTATCAGGTTTAGCGCTATTAATAAATTTTGTTTTGCTTATCTGCTTTAGCTCTGAAGTATCCCTTTTTGTATTAATAACCTTTGCTGAATCTTTATTCAATGAATCTTTTATCACCAGGCTTTTTGAATTTACCGAAACTGTATTGGTGCTGGTACCCTGCTTTTCTTCAGGAATAATATCATCGTTGTAAACTTTTTTTGTAAATCCTGAAAACAATGTATCACCCGATATATAAGTTGTGTCTTTATCCTGCCATATTACCAAAACAGGTTTTTTTGTAGCCAGAAATGAATTATTTTTTTTACTTAAAAAGATTTGATTACCTGTAACAATAAAGCGATTTGCTGAATCTTTAATTACTGCATTTCCTTCTAATTGTGCCTGCCCTGCTTTATAATCAAAAACAATGTTTAAAGCCTGGTATATCCTGCCGCTGCTGTCTTTTACCAATGTACGGTTGCCAAAAAAAGCGTCTCCGCTTTTCAGGTCATAGGTGCCCTGGCTTGTAAATATATCACCATCCTTGTTCTTTATATAAGTTGGGCCAATAAAGTTTAATTTTTGTGTTAGTGTATTATATAAAAGTGAATCTGCTTTTATATTCGTTTTTGGATCAACAACAGTAACCCTGTTGATAAAATAAATATCCTTCGTTTGCTCGTAATAAATCCCTTGTGTGCTTGTGAGTATGGTTTTAGCGTTAACTACCCTACCTCCTGTATTGTATTTTGCTATGCCGGTAGATAAATTATACTCAAGTGCCTGGGTGGTAAGCGTTGACCTTTTATCTGTAAGCCTAACATTTCGTTTTAAGTAAGCTATTCTTTCATTAGCTAAATATTTTATGTATTGAGAAGATGTAAAAACACTATCTCCTTCATTTATACGAACGTTACCAAACGCTTCCATCACATTTAATCTCCGGTTAATAACAGCGCTGTCGCAGGTAAATTTAGTTGTGCCTTCATAAATAACAACATCACCTGCAATTGTTTCTACTTTTGTAACAGAATCAATCGTTTTTTCACTAAGCATCTTTCCCTCAATAATCCGAATCGTTCTAAGGTTATCAGACGGTGCTGTTGGATTGATCTGCGCAAAAGAAAGGTTATCAAAAAAAATTAAGAGTAATAACCAAAAAAAATAGAGAGCCTTCCTCATTTTGATTTTTCAGGAAGTTTGGATGTGTCATTTATTAGTATCAGTGTATCATCTATAAGAGGGGCTGTAATATAATTTCCCTTATCCCTTTTACCAAAAACAGATATAGTTAAATATCTTTTGGGATGCACACGGATATCATCTATTAAAATATTTAATTTATTGCTGGTGCCTGCAAGGTTATCATACAGCTTTGTATCATTCAGTAATAAACCAAGAGATCCACTGGTGCTGTTAATCTTAGCTATACCTGCTCTTAACTGGTTGGCAGCGCTGTCTAAGGTATTTAACGTTCGCTGCAGGTTAATATTTGCAAATTTAGTACTTGCTATTTCTGCATTGTTCATAATACTATTAAGCTTTTCATTATTTGCGGTGAGGTTGCCTGTAAAAGCATTTACATTATTTAATGACTGTGCCAATGCACCTGAACGCGGATTTAAAAGAGTTTGTAAAGAAGAGGCAGAAATGGTAAAAGAAGCAGTAACCGTATTTAAATTTTCTATTACGCCTTTTATATTATTCTTTGTATTGGGATCAAAAACGTTTGATATAATATGCAAAACAGAATCCAGGGATTTAACGGCGTTTCTAACTTCATACAAAACAGGATTTATCATTTTCAATGCTTCATCAAAAGCGCCGCCGCTAAGTGTAGTTAATAAAGTATCGCCGGGTTTTATATAGGTATTTGAATTACCTAATTTCACTTCTAAGGAAACGCTGCCTAATAAACTGGGATTGATAACAGCCAATGAATTGTTAGGTATTAAAACGTCTGACGTAAGCTCTACAGTAACTACAATTCTTTTTAACAGCTTTCCACCATCCAGATCAGCTATATGTCCTATCTGAAGGCCATTTATTACAACAGGATTTGATTTACCCAATCCCTGTATATCTTCAAAAATAGCATATACATGATTTTCTTTCTTAAAAAAACTTTTTCCTTTAAGAAAATTGAAGCCGAATATAAGTGCCAAAATACCCACTACGGCAAGGATACCAATTTTTGTTTCATTATTAATTTTCATTGACTATTTTTTATAGTTGATCCTCTTCCCGGATGTTATTAACACTTATTTTTTACTATATACGAAAATAGGAAAAGTTTATTAGCTATAAGCTACGATTATATTTCCTGTATAGATGAAAAGATTACCAAATACATCATAATTATTTGGATGTGGTCTCATTTAACTGGGTAGCTGGCTTTGGATTTTCTACCTGGTCTTTATATTTTTTGATTGCTTTAGCAATGGCTTCCGCAATTTCCTGCTGGCCTTTTTCACTGTTTAAATAGCGTTCATCTTCAGGATTTGCAATAAAACCGGTTTCGATTAAAACCGCCGGCATTTGAGTGGCCTGTAAAACTGCTATTCCTTTTTCCCGCTGCCAAACACCAAGGTTCTCCCGGCCCATATTTGTAATTTCATCCTGTATGAGCGAGCCTAATTTGTAACTCTTTTTAAAATAATTTTGGGTATATAAAAGTGCATTGGCTTTCCATTCGGGACTATCATAATTAATATTGAGTGTACTGTCATCCACATCGGGTATCATAAGATCACTGTTTTGCATAGCCCTGATCTTATCATTTGTTTTATTGGCAGCAAATATTAATGTACTTGTTCCTTTACGTGTGGTGGGTATTTTAAAGTATTGTTTTATAGGCACTTCCCGTGTATGAGGTGTTACAATTTTCTTTTTCTTTTTTCCTTTGCCAATATATTTGGTTGTTGTGTAAGTTTCAGTTTTGTATCCAATAATTCTAGAGCCTGTTTTTAATGCCACCGCATCTGCATGGATACATATAAATAAATCTCCACGATTATCGTTAGCAATCCTTGCTTTCTCTCTGGGAGCCTGATAAATATCAGTGGTTCTGGTGGGTACTATTTTTGTATCAGGTAATTGCTTTTTTAATTCAGCAACCAATTTATTGGAAATAGCAAGTGTGATGTGTTTTTCCAGAGACCCTAAAGTGCCTTCATATTCGCCATGAGCTCCTGCATCGGTTCCCCCGTGTCCGGCATCAACTATAATCGTTCTGATTTTTTTTGGTGTTTGAGCGGAAATATTTAAACAAAAGATTGACAATATGAATGCAGCGAATAAACTAATACCAGACTCTTTTATTTTCAACATGGGATATTTAATATTTTAAACAATTACATCCTGCTCAATCTTCACAAATTGTTAATGCTATTATAACTATTTTTGATTACTACTGCTATGAATAATGCAAACAAAGTTAGAGCAAAATACAATTTAGCATCTCTTGTTGCCTTTCTCTTTACGATATTGACTGTTCAAAGTAAGAATAAACTTAAGATATCTGAGGTATTTCACAATAATTTAACTGCTTTTCAGGATACAATTAAGCCTGGTAAAAAAAATGTTTTATCAAATAAAACATCTATGATAATTACAGATACAATTCCACCCAAAAATAAAAATGTAAGAACGGATACCATCATAGTGATTGAAAAGAATGATACCCTTGACATTAAAATTTCAAAGGATTCTCTTGATGCTGTGGTTGAATATAGTGCAGAGGATTCAATGATATTAGATGTGCCTACAAATAAAATCATTATGTATGGAACAAAAACAACCACGCAATACAAGGATAATAACTTAAGCGCCCCGATTATTGAATTTGACCAGGCTACAGGAAATATTACAGCATCAATAAAAAGAGACAGCAGTGGAAAAGTAATTTCCTTACCAACCTTTACGCAGGCAGATTTTAAATCACAAAGTGATTCTATCAGGTTTAACATGAAGTCAGGAAAAGGACTTACAAAAAGTACTTATACTCAACAAGGCGAGATGTATGTGTATGGAGAAAAAATTAAAAAAATAAGTAACGATGTTTTTTTTGCAGAGCGTGCAAGAATTACTACATGCGATTTGGATACTCCGCATTTTGCATTTGTAAGTAACAGGATGAAACTTATCAGCAAAAAATTAGCAATTACCGGCCCTGTTCATCCGGAATTTGAAGGAGTGCCGGTACCCGTTTATTTGCCATTTGGGATCTACCCTTTAAGCCAGGGACGACGATCCGGATTTCTTATGCCTTCCTTTGCAGCAAATGAACAGTTAGGGCTGGCTATGGAAGGATTAGGCTATTATAAAGTGTTGAGCGATTACTGGGATATTACTACAAGAGCAAATATATATTCATACGGGGGATGGACCCTTAATGTGAATCCGAGGTACACCAAAAAATATCGATATAATGGCAATCTTGCATTTAGTATGCAAAACTTTAAACAAAATTTTAAAGGAGATCCTGATTATTCAAAAAACAAGAGTTACAATATTCAATGGAGCCATGCTGTAGATAGCAAAGCCAGGCCCGGCGTAAGTTTTATGGCTAATGTAAATGCCGGCAGCAGCAGCTATAACAGGTATGTTCCTGACAACCCATATAAAAATTTTAGTAACCAGCTTAATTCTTCCATCACTTATTCAAAAACGGGTACTCTGGAAGGCCTTGGCGAGGGGTGGAAAGACAAGCCCTATAATTTAACGGTATCTGCCAATCATAATCAAAACACCAACTTAAAACTTATCAATATTAACCTGCCTGATGTTGCATTTAATTTAAGCACCTTATATCCTTTTAGAGAAAAAGAAGCAGTTGGTACGCCAAAGTGGTATGAAAGCCTTGGTATTGGCTATAATGGAAACGCCAAAAGCCTGTTTTCTTTTTATGATACAACCACTAATATTTTCCGCCATATACTGGATACATTTCAGTGGGGTGCACATCATTCAATCCCCATAACGCTTTCTGTGCCCCCCATGGGTGCTTTTCAATTTGCACCATCAGTTAGTTATGATGAAACGTGGTATCAAAGAAAGTTTATCAGAAGCTGGAATCCGGGTTTAAAGAAGGTAGATACAACAATAACAAGAGGTTTTTATACTGCAAGGCAAATGAGTTTTGGTATGGGAGTTTCTACAAGGATATTTGGAATGTTCACTTCCAAAAATAAAGATGCCAAAATACAGGCTATTCGTCATGAAATGACGCCAAACCTAAGTTTCAATTACAACCCTGATTTTAACAGCAGGAACTATTATTTCACTCAGATTGATACTGCAAATAACATGGCTCAATTCTCCGTTTTTGAAGGAAATGTTTTTAGCCCTTATGGTTCAGGAAGGTTTGGTGGTATTGGTTTCGGACTTGATAATAATCTTCAGATGAAAGTTCGTAATAAAAAAGATACCGGGGAAAATGCAATAAAAAAAGTAACTCTTATTGATGGATTGAGCTTAAATGGAAATTATAACCTGGTTGCAGATTCATTTGCTCTTGGCAATTTTAGTGTCAATGCCCGCAGTTCTTTATTCAGTAACAAATTGAACATAACTGCAGGTGCGCAGATAGACCCATATGATGCAGATCCTATCTCCGGAAGACGATTAAAAACTTTACTATGGAAGAGAAAACCTTTATCGTTTGGGAGATTGATTAATGGGAATGTTTCTATGTCAACACAGTTTAGCGGAGGTGATAAAACGAAAAAAAATACAACACAACCGGAACTGCGAACTAATGATTATCCCCGGGGATATAATACAGATGAATATCAAAATGAGTTGGCATATATTAGAAATAATCCCGGTGAGTATGCTGACTTTAGTATACCATGGTCATTTAATTTTTCATATGCACTTCGCTTTGATAGGGTATTTAAATCTGACTACAGTGGCTTTAAAACAGATTTTAACCAGGATGTTACTTTCGGAGGAACTTTAAACCTTACACCAAAATGGCAGATGGGTGTAAATGGTTTTTATAATATTACGCATCATGAGTTGGGTACCATTTCTGTTTCCATATCAAGAGAAATGCATTGCTGGCAAATGTCAATCAATCTGTCTCCTGTAGGGAGGTATCGTTTCTATAGTATCAATATAAGTCCTAAATCAGGTTTGTTAAGGGATCTTCGAATTAACCGTACAAGATCTTTTTATAGTGGTTTATAATGTTTGATATAATAGCTGTGCATTAAGTTATAAAGTTCTGCTTAACTGCTTCATAATTATATTCATAATAATCCATGTACAGGAGTTTTGGATTTTGTAAAGAATCCTGTTGAATACAAACATAGCTCTGCAAAGTTTTATAGTAGAGGAGAACAAGGAGTATATTTGATTAAAAGACCAATCACCACTGGCAGCCGTGTCCTCCTTCACACAAGGCTTGGAGTAGAGACACGGCAGGGAAAAGAGAATATTTATAAGTGGATAGATAAATGTTAAAGTATGCGGTTATGTTTGATTACATATATTATAAGCTATATCGAGCAGCTTTAAAATCTTCTTTAAGGGACATTGCGCATTTTGCTGCACAAGTCTGGTTTGGTGGTTTAATAAGTGCAAATCTTTTTGTAATAAATGGTTTTCTGAATAAAACAGTTGCTTTACCTTTTCTTTTTGCAAACCCTAAACAGGCTGGATGGTTGGCTGCTTTATTTATTGTTTAAGCAATATTTTACTTCAGGAAAGATAAACGATCAGCCATTTTTGAAAAATATTCCCAGGAAAGCGAGAAAGAAAGAATAAGAGGAAATATTATTATTTCTATTTATGTATTGCTCTCCTTCTTATTAATTTTTGCTGTTGGTTTTTACCAACAAGGTAAATTATAGAGAAATATTCTTCCTTCACACAAGGCTTGGGAAAGAAACTAGAATGAGAAATATAAAAATTACCACTTTCGGAATTGTGATAAACATATTAGTATATATGTATTCACAGGCTACAAAAAGGGATATCAGCATGATAGTTCCTAAAATATATTTATTTTTTATACTTCCTTTGATCCTATTAGTAATTGTTATAATATCTATTATTTATAACTATTCTAAACAAAAAGTAAAGCCTGCATTTTACCAAAAGTGCTAATAGCATTCTTTTTATTACTTCTGCTAATACAATATTTGCTATTTTCAAATGATGTGTTAGTGAAGTAATGGCAAAACAAATAGAGTGAAAAATATTATAAAAGTCGCAAGATGCGGCTGTGCCCATACCATAGCCATTCCTCACATAGATGTCCGGATATCCCTACAAGGACGAAGATGGAAATAGCTTTGTAAAAAGCTAATGAATAACTTTACTGTAAATTCATGAAAGCCAATTTTGAAAAAAAGTTATAGCAGCTTATTTTTTTAAACATTGTGGTTTTAAAAACTATAACCACAACATTTTAATTTTTTATTCTCGATAATCCTTAGAGACCTACGAATTAACCGTACAAGATCTTTTTATAGTGGCTTTTAATGTTTGATATAATAACTGCTCATTAAGTTATACAGTCTCTGTTTTACAACTTCATAATCATCAGTTGACGAAACGGTTACTGCGGGTAAAAAATGCATCTCCATGGTAACAGGCCAAAAGAAAAATATTTTACCGGGTGGCAAAGCTTTCTTTGTATTAAAAAGTAATGCCGGTATAACAGGCTTTGCAGTTTCTACTGCTAATCTAAATGCTCCGTTATGAAATTCCTTCATTGGCTTATCAGTTTTATTCCGGGTACCTTCGGGATAAATACACATATGCATTCCCATTGAAAGAACTTCCTTCATTTTTTTAAAACTATCCCGACGGCTGTCTTTATCTTTCCTGTCTACAAGAACAGAACCACGTTTATAGATAAGTCCAAATAAGGGTAAGCGAGACATTTCTATTTTAGCTATTGTTTTGTTTGCTCCGGGAATAAATGGGGTGGTTACAGGTACATCCATAAAGGAATTGTGATTGCTGATAACAATATAATTAGTGCCTTTAATAAAATTTTGCCTGCCAATTATTTTTAACCTGCAACCAACCAGTAAAAAGAAAATCTTCATCCATGCTTTTGAAATATTCCGAAAGGCCGCAGTTCGTTTGGGTTCCTTCATCAACCCTATTAACCACATAAGTAAGGCCACAGGTAGCATAGTGATTAAAAAGATCAACATTGCCCACAATGCAAATAGTCGCCCTAAAATCTCTTTAATTAAACTCATATATTTTTAATTCGTATAATTCATGTTTTAAATTCGTGGCTCAATTCAATTTCCAGTCAATAGGCTGCAATCCTCTCTGCATTAAAAATTCATTTGTTTTTGAAAAATGTTTGCACCCAAAAAATCCTTTATCAGCACTGAAAGGGGATGGATGTGCTGCTTTTAAAACATGATGCCTTGTTTCATCAATTAAGGCCTGCTTATCCTGTGCAAATTTTCCCCATAATAAAAAAACAATACCTTTTTTTTGCTCTGAAAGTTTTTTTATTACAGCATCAGTAAATTCTATCCATCCTATTTTGCTATGGCTACCAGGCTCATTTTTTCGTACAGTTAATGTAGCGTTTAATAACAGTACGCCTTGTTCAGCCCATTTCTCAAGATTCCCATCTGCTGACGGATCCATACCCAGATCACTTTGCAATTCCTTAAAAATATTTATTAATGATGGAGGCTTTTGAATTCCGGTAGGAACTGAAAAACTTAGGCCATGTGCCTGCCCGGGATTATGATATGGATCCTGGCCGAGTAAAACCACCTTTACCTTATCGAATGGCGTTTTTTCAAAAGCATTAAACATTAAAGCGCCGGGAGGGTAAATTATTTTTCCGAGAGCTTTTTCAGCTTTAATAAATGTTACAATTTGTAAAAAATAATCTTTTGTAAATTCATCTTTAAGTAAAGTTTTCCAGCTCTGTTCAATCTTTACATCCATCATTACATTTTTATAAAAATACAAAAGCCCCAAAAAACAAAGCCCTATAATTAATAATCTAATTTATATAGGTTTCCGAAACAGAAGAATAGATATGTATCTGCTGTACAATTAATATCATTTTTCTTTGATATAAAAAAACATACCTTTTAATATATCCTGTAATTTTTATCAATTAAATTTTTTATAGTTCATCACTTAGCTTTTTTCGGGTGATTACTTTTACTTTTGATAATACTTATTTATGTAAATTAAATAGGATTAAGATGTTTTATAAAATTGAATCTTTAAAAGGAGTATGAAAGTTTTCCCAAGAAAAAATAATGAAAATGATTTCTTTGAATTACTTCCACAGGCAATTGCCAGGCTGAGGAAAAATATTATTGAACCATTTTTTGGAGAAAGTAATGGCGATAAGTATGACAATGAAAGACCTCCGCTAAGGTCTGAAATATTTACCAAAGAAAAATTGGAACAGCATGCGGTAACACTCGCTAAAAGGCATGTACTTATCTACGAACAAACATCAGAGCAGTTATTAAAACGTTTGGCAGAAAATGAGAATATTCTGCTTGAAGTTTATGCATTGTTATCTGATACATTAAAACAAAATAACAGCATTGCCCCAGCAGCAGAATGGCTTGTTGATAATTTTTATTTAATTGAAGAACAGATTTATACCGGCAAAAAACATTTGCCTAAGGGGTATAGTAAAGCGCTCCCAAGATTATTAAAAGGAGAATCAGCGGATTTGCCCCGTGTTTATGATATGGCTGTTGAAATTATTTCGCATAGCGATGGACACGTTGACCTCTCCGGTCTTACAGGATTTGTAAAAGCATACCAAACTGTTAGTTATTTAAAACTGGGTGAACTATGGGCCATACCAATTATGCTCCGGCTTGCTTTAATAGAAAATTTAAGACGACTCTCCATTCTTATAGCTGAAGAAATAAACAATAAATCGCTGGCTAACCGCTGGGCAGACGAAATGATAGCTATTGCTGAAAAAGATCCCAAGAACCTTGTATTGGTAATAGCAGATATGGCAAGATCAGAGCCTCCCATGGTAAGCACATTCGTAGCTGAATTTACCAGGAGATTGCTGGAAAAAGGTAGTTCATTATCACTACCACTTAATTGGATGGAACAAAGACTTTCAGAATTGGGGTTAACCGGCAATGAACTGATTCAGCTTGATAACCGGAATCAGGCTGCTATACAGGTATCAATAAGTAACAACATCAATAGCTTTCGTTTTTTAAGTACTACCAACTGGAAAGATTTTGTTGAAGACACGAGTATTGTTGAAGAAACCCTTCGTCGTGATATAAATGGCATTTATGGTAAAATGGATTTTTATACACGTGATTATTACAGGCATGCCGTTGAAAAAATTGCTTTGCAAAGTAAATTATCTGAACAGGCTGTTGCTGAAATGGTTATTAACTGTGCAAAAGATAATAGTATTGTAAGTAATGATCCAAGATTATCGCATGTTGGGTATTACCTCACTGGTAAAGGTTATATAACTACCGCAAAAGCCGCTAAAACCCGTACTCCTGCCTTTGAGAAATGCAGGAGAGTAACCAATAAGTATCCCTTACTTATTTACCTGGGCAGCATCTTCATACTCACTTTCCTTATGTGCTGGGGACTGATAGCAAAAGCTTCATCAGAGTTATTGCCAAACTATATCCTGATAATTGTTTGTATTGTAGCATTAATGGCAACCACACGGCTGGCAGTTTCACTGGTTAATTGGATCAGTACAATCTTAGCAAGGCCAAGCCTGCTGCCACGTATGGATTATTCAAAAGGGATACCTGATGAAGCAACATCAATGGTTGTGATACCAACACTAATTACCAGCATTTCATCAATTGATCAGCTTGTAGAAGGCTTAGAGGTTCGCTTTCTTGCTAACAGAAATGTGAATCTTTATTTTGCTCTATTAACAGATTTTAAAGACGCAGCAACAGAGCATTTGCCGGATGATGAAGCGCTGCTGGCAGCTTTAAAAAAAAGGATCATTGAACTTAATAAAAAATATCAGCGAACATCTAATGATACTTTTTTTCTTTTTCATCGGCCCCGCAGATGGAATAAATATGATAAAATATGGATGGGATATGAAAGAAAACGCGGTAAGCCGGGTGAATTAAATGCTTTATTACGCGGTAAAGGGAATGATTATTTTTCTGAGATTGTGGCAGATGCATCCTGCCTCAGTAAAATTAAATATATTATTACCCTGGATACTGATACACAACTACCACGTGATACTGCATGGAAGATGATTGGCACGATGGCACACCCTTTAAACCACCCTGTTTATAATGAAAAGAAAAAACTTATTGTTGATGGATACAGTATACTTCAACCAAGAGTATCAAATAGTTTACCGGCCACTGATAGTTCATTATATGCCCGATTGCATGGCAATGATCCGGGCACAGACCCTTACACAAAAGCTGTTTCAGATGTTTATCAGGACCTTTTTATGGAAGGCTCATTTATTGGTAAAGGAATTTATGATCTGGATGCATTTGAATTAGCGCTTAAGGATAGGTTTCCGGAAAACCGCATCTTAAGTCATGACCTGCTGGAAGGCTGTTATGCACGGTCAGGTTTGATTACAGATATACAACTTTATGAAGAATATCCGTTGCGTTATGATATAGATATGCAGCGCCGGCACCGGTGGATACGAGGGGATTGGCAAATAGCGAGATGGATATTACCCTTTGTTCCCGATCAGAACAAAAAGTTGCAAAAAAATCCGCTCAGTTTATTTTCGAGATGGAAAATTTTTGATAATGTACGCCGCAGTCTGGTACCGCTATGCCTGTTATTACTTTTATTATTTGGCTGGACTATATCATCTGCCGCATGGTTTTGGACACTGGCTGTAACAATTATAGTTGTTTTGCCGGCGGTTGTTAATTTTTTCTGGGAGCTTGTAAGAAAACCTGATGACGTTATTTTTAAACAGCATCTTGTATACACAAGCCGCTCTGCACTTAATAATTTCTTTCAGCAGTTGCTGGAACTTATATTTTTGCCGTACGAAGTTTATGTAAATACAGATGCTATATTACGCACACTCTGGAGAATGTTTATCTCTCACAAAAAACTTCTTCAATGGAATCCATATAATCCATTACAATACCGGCAAAACAACATATTAAAATCATATATGTCTATGTGGTTTGAGCCTGTTTTTGCTGTGCTTGTTTATACTTATTTAACCATTAATAATCCCAATGCTGTTTTAATTGCATTGCCTTTTCTTTCTTTTTGGATGGCCGCACCTTTGATAGCCTTTGCCATAAGCCGGCCTGTGCGTTCAGATTATTTGTTTGTTTCGGAAGAACAATCTGTTTATCTGCGCATGTTAGCCAGAAAAATATGGAGCTTTTTTGAAAAATTTGTAACGGCAGAAGATAATTGGCTGCCTCCGGATAATTATCAGGAAGAACCGGCTAAAAAAACCGCCCATCGTACTTCACCAACTAATATCGGACTATCATTATTATCAAATCTTACTGCTTACGATTTTGGTTATATATCAGTGTTGCAATTAATAGAACGTACCAGTAACACATTCAATACTATGCAGCGAATGGAACGATACCGGGGACATTTATATAACTGGTATGATACAATTTCTTTAGTTCCTTTATTTCCAAGATATATTTCTACAGTTGATAGTGGAAATATGGCAGGGCATCTTATTATTTTAAAACAGGGATTACTGGCTATTGCCGATAATAAAATTGTTACTGAAAGTTTTTTTAAAGGTATATCAGATACGGTTAAAATACTGATAGAATATACAAATGAAAATGAACTGTTGGTAAAATTTCTGGAAGAAGTGGAAGAAAAATACCAAAATAAAATCAATACCCTTGCAGATATAAAAGAATTTATACAACAAACAGAGTCATCTTTTACAAAAATTCTGTTTGAACTTGACTTGGTTCCTGATGAGAAGGAAGATATTTGGGCGCAAAGAGTTTTACAACAATTATTTGCGCAAAAATATAATATCACTACATTAGCACCGTGGGTATTTTTTGCAACATACCCCTCAAAATTTGAATCACTTATTCCGGAATTACCTTCTGTTCCAACTCTAAAACAAATTGCTCTAATAGAACAGATTCTTTTACAAAAAATAATCAGTTATGATGTAACAGGTAACAACGATGAAGAAAAAGAATGGCTAACAAGATTCAGAACAGCGATTACGGATGCTTCACGGCGTGCCAAGGAACTGATAATCACTATTGAACAGCTGGCTTCAAAATGTATAAATTTTTCGAATATTGAATACGACTTCCTCTTTGATAGGTCACAAAATTTATTGTCTATTGGTTACAATGTTGAAGAACACAGAAGAGATAGCAGCTATTATGATCTGCTTGCTTCTGAAGCAAGGCTTACCACTTTTGTTGGAATAGCACAAGGAAAATTACCACAGGAAAGCTGGTTTGCTTTGGGCAGACAACTTACTAATCAGGGTTCAGCTCCGGTTTTGCTCTCGTGGAGCGGCTCTATGTTTGAATACCTGATGCCGCTTTTAGTGATGCCTAATTATAAAAATACTTTATTAGACCAAAGTTATAAGACTGTTGTTTATAGACAGATTGAATATGGCAAAAAATTTTCAGTGCCCTGGGGAATATCAGAATCTGGCTATAACATGATAGATGCCCACCTCAATTATCAATACCGTGCATTTGGTATTCCCGGTATAGGGTTTAAGCGTGGTTTAGGTGAAGATCTTGTTATATCACCCTACTCAACGTGTATGGCACTGATGGTAGCACCAAATGAGGCATACAAAAACCTGCAGGTTTTAAAAGAAGAAGGCTATGAAACAACTTATGGCTTTTATGAGGCGATAGACTACACTACTTCACGGTTACTCAGGAAACAAAAACGAGTGGTGATACAATCCTTTATGGCTCACCATCAGGGAATATCTTTTCTTTCGCTTTCTTACCTGCTCCTAAATAAACCAATGCAGCAAAGATTTGAGTCAGATGTTCATTTAAAATCAGCGTTATTATTATTACAGGAAAGGATACCCAGAGTTACTACCTTTTATTCACCAAGTGTACATGCAGGAGATACCAGCATAATTTCCGGCAATGATTTATCCATCAGAGTAGTTAACACTCCTAATACTACTGTTCCGGAAATACAGTTATTATCAAATGGAAGGTATCATGTAATGATTACCAATGCCGGCAGTGGTTATAGCCGCTGGAATAATTTGGCAGTTACGCGCTGGCGTGAAGACAGTACCTGCGATAACTGGGGAAGCTTTTGTTACATACGCGATCTGGAAAGCAATATTTTCTGGTCATCCGCTTTCCAGCCTACCCTTCAACAGGGAGAAAATTATGAAGCAGTATACTCCCAGGGAAGGGCTGAGTTCAGACGCCGCGATTTTTCACTGGAAACCCATACAGAAATTGTTGTATCCCCCGAAGATGATATCGAATTAAGAAGAGTACATATTAATAATCGTTCACGTAAAAAAAGAATGATTGAAATAACCAGTTATGCAGAAATAGTTTTGGCTGCATCTGCAGCTGATGAATCACATCCTGCATTCAGTAATTTATTTGTTCAAACAGAAATAAATGAACAACGGCATGCCATTTTATGTACACGCAGGCCACGGTCTATAGAAGAAAAAACACCATGGATGTTTCACTTAATGAAAGTGCATGATGCAGAAATAATAAATATCTCTTATGAAACAGATCGGGAACGATTCATTGGTAGGGGGAATAACATCAGCAATCCGAGGGTAATGAAAACTACAGAACCTTTTACCGGAAATAGCGGGTCTGTTCTTGATCCTATAGTATCCATACGGTATAGAATCATTTTAGAAGGCAATGAATCGGTAACGGTGGATATCATTTCCGGAATGGCAGAAACTAAAGAAATATGCAACAACCTTATAGATAAATACCAGGAACGTCATTTATTTAACCGCGTTCTGGAACTTGCATGGACACATAGCCAGGTAATTTTGCGACAAATAAACGCAGTAGAATCTGACGCCCAGTTATATTCACGATTGGCAGGTTCCATTATTTTTTCAAATCAATCATTAAGAGCAGATCCTGCCGTCATCATAAAGAACAGAAGAGGGCAATCTGGTTTGTGGAGTTATTCTATATCAGGAGATCTCCCCATTGTTTTAGTACAGATCGAAGATGCTGCTAACGTTGATCTAGTAAAACAAATGATACAGGCTCATTTATACTGGCGCCTGAAAGGACTAATGGTAGATCTTGTAATATGGAATGATGATCATGGCGGCTACCGGCAGGAATTACACAACCAGATACAAGGTCTTATTACACCCGGTGTTGGTACCGACCTGAAAGAAAAGCCGGGAGGAATTTTTATTAGATCTGCAGAACAAATATCAAATGAAGACAGGATATTGTTTGAATCCGTTGCCCATATTATTATAGCAGACCGCTTTGGCACCCTGGAAGAACAAATGAACAGACGAACTAAAATTAAAACGGCCATACCTTATTTCAGCCCTACTAAATTTTATCCTTCTCAGTCTACCGCGGTTGAACCAAGGAATGATCTGCAATTTTTTAATGGTTTCGGTGGATTTACCGCAGATGGAAAAGAATATGTTATTACAACAACAGCAGAAAGTAATACACCTGCACCCTGGATAAATGTATTGACAAATGCAGGCTTTGGATGTATAATAACCGAAAGCGGTCAATCATACACATGGGTAGAGAATGCGCATGAGATACGATTAACACCCTGGAATAATGATCCTGTCTCGGATCTTAAGGGCGAAGCTTTTTATATAAAAGATGAAGAGAGTGGCAAGTTTTGGTCACCAGCGCCATTACCTTGCAGGGGCAATTCACCTTATATAAGTCGTCATGGATTTGGATATAGCGTATTTGAACATAGCGAAGACGGCATTTACACAGAGATGACTGTTTTTACAGATATTGAGGAACCGGTTAAATATATTGTTATTAAATTTCGCAATCATTCCGGCAGGCAAAGGCGAATTGGGGCAACAGGTTACGCAGAATGGGTGTTGGGAGATTTACGGGCAAAATATTTAAAACATACCATAACTGAGCTGGATGAACGCAATGGTGCCATACTGGCAAGAAATGCATATAGCACAGAGTTTGCAAACCGGGTAGCGTTTTTTGATGCCGATGGAACCAATAAAGGTATAACAACTGACAGATCAGAATTTATTGGGCGTAACGGAACATTGAATAATCCTGATGGATTGAACAGGGCAAGGCTTTCCGGTAAAACAGGCGCTGCGCTTGATCCCTGTGCAGTTATACAGCTTGTTTTTGATTTGGCTGAAGATGAAGAACATGAAATAATATTTAGGTTGGGCGCTGGTAAAAATATGCAGCATGCATTGGATATCATAAAGGCAAGCGAAGGTTCAGAGAAAGCAAAGCAGGCAAAACAAAAAATTCATCAGCATTGGGAAAATGTTTTGGGTGTGATACAAATACAAACGCCTGATGATGCATTAAATATGCTTGTTAATGGATGGCTGAATTATCAAACACTTGCCAGCCGTATATGGGCAAGAAGCGGATTCTATCAATCGGGGGGAGCTTTCGGATTTAGAGACCAGTTGCAGGATGTTTTATCATTAATACATTCACAGCCGCAGTTAGTAAGGTCACATATTCTTTTATGTGCATCCAGGCAATTCAGGGAAGGAGATGTACAGCACTGGTGGCATCCACCTGCAGGAAGGGGTGTTCGTACAACCTGCTCAGATGACTATTTGTGGTTGCCTTTTGTAACCTGCAAATACATTAGTACAACTGCTGATAAAACAATACTGGATGAACAAATTCATTTTTTGGAAGGCAGATTATTAAATGCAGGAGAGGAATCCTATTATGATCTACCCATAAGATCAGATGTAACAGCCGGATTATATGAACACTGTGTAAAAGCAATTGAACATGCATTGAAGTTTGGTGAACATGGCTTACCATTTATTGGCTCAGGAGATTGGAATGATGGTATGGATAAAGTTGGCAGGGATGGAAAAGGAGAAAGTGTATGGCTGGCGTTTTTTCTTTATGATATTTTGATACAGTTTGCAGAAATAGCATCATTGAAAAAAGATGAGTTATTTACAAAAAGATGTAAAGATGAAGCGGAAAAATTACGAATCAATATAAATGAACAGGCATGGGATGGTGAATGGTATCGCCGTGCTTATTTTGATGATGGTACACCACTCGGTTCAAAAGAAAATGAGGAATGTAAAATTGATTCTATTGCTCAAAGCTGGTCAGTATTATCAAAGGCAGGAGACGCTGATCGTATTATTACAGCTATGAATTCGGCAGATAAACACCTGGTGCGTAAGGAAGATGGGCTGATACAGCTATTCAATCCTCCATTCGATAAATCTGATCTTAATCCGGGATATATAAAAGGCTATGTACCCGGGGTAAGAGAGAATGGCGGCCAATATACTCATGCTGCAATCTGGCTGGTAATGGCATTTGCAGCTATTGGCAATAAGAAAAGAACCTGGGAATTATTGCAAATGATTAATCCTCTAAACAGGGGTAACAATAAAGAAAAAATTGCTATTTACAAAACCGAACCATATGTGATTGCTGCAGACGTATATGCTGAGCCTTTGCATAAGGGAAGGGGTGGATGGACATGGTATACGGGCTCTGCCGGATGGATGTATCAACTCATTTTACATTCTTTCATTGGATTAAAAAGGCAAGCTGATACACTTAGTTTTATGCCTTGCATTCCCGAAGAATGGAAAAGCTTTGAAGTAAATTACAAGTTTGTGGATAGTAATTACCATATACAATTTATTCAAACAGTTTCTGACGTTGAAAAAATCATGAAAGTATTTTTAGATGGTGCTATTCAGGAAAATGGTATAATTCAAATGATAAATGATGGGAAATCACATGAAGTGAATATTGAATTGTTTACAATTATTAGTCATAAAGAAAAATAATGTATTGGAGAAATATTATTGCCTATTAACTAAAAAAAGTTTCGTAAAAACCATTTATTCACAAGACTTCTAAAAATTTATTTTGTGATCTGGTCCCGATGTTAATCGGAAGACCCTCCCGACTTATAGGTCGGGAGGGTCTATCCCCCGTATTAATTTTTCAATCATAGTCCTGCTTTTCCATTTTTTAATTTCTTTTTCTCTTACTAAAGCTTCTGCTCTTTTACCAAAGCTTTCAAAATAAATAATCGTTCAGTCAGCCTCTTACCTGTGAATCCTTTATGATTACTGTTATGCCTGCGTAGCCTTTCATTTAAAATATCACCTGTTAAACCAATATAATATTTATCAGCTAAATACAGAATACAAAATGCAGGTAAAATATTTCATAAAAAAGCGAAGCCTTACTACTTCGTTATGTGATCCGGATTGGATTCGAACCAATGACCCTCAGCTTAGAAGGCTGATGCTCTATCCAACTGAGCTACCGGACCAATTTTTGCAAATATAATCTAATAGATTATCGCAGGCAAGTGTGTCTGCTTATTGATTTACGGCTTATATAGTAAAATTTTAACTTACAGCTGCTGCTTATAAGTTTTATCTTCGAAGTAAATAATGGGATTATGAAAAAAGTATTGTTCATTTTTTTTGGAGTCGCAGTATTACTATCAGGAATTTCATCCTGCAAAAAAGTTGCTAATGCCATATTCCAGGGATTTGAGGTGAGCGTACCTGATATTCAGATAGCTTTACCGGTAGTTCCCATTGTTTCTCCGTTTGAGATACCAATAGGGCAATTCGCCTATAAATTCAATTTGGACAGTGTAGTTAGATCAAAGACTGCTGGTGTATTTGGAGCAAATGATGTTAGCTCAATTAAGGTTAAACAATTCAACATTAATATCACGAATGCTGATCAGCAAAATAATATTTCTAATTTTCAAAGCTTACGCGTAACGCTGCAATCAAATACCAATAATAATCCGGCAGAGATTTTTTCAGCAGTTTTTCCTGACACTTATGCGGCTACATTTACTGCACCGGGTAATGATACAGAACTATTATCTTATTTAAAAGGCTCGGATATTGTGTATAATATGTATGCTAAAAACAGGCGAATCACCACCAAACCATTAAGTATAATAATATCAGTTACTATAAGAACAAAATGATTTTTAATTATTTGTTTGTCTTCGTTCCACTTCCATCATTTTTTCAAACACTACTTCATATTCAGCATTGGCTTTTTCAAGTTGATCAGAAACTTTTTTATACTCAGATTCCGTTTGTGAAAATTTAGTAGAGTCAGTATAAATTTCATAAGAAGATAAAGCGCTTTCCAGCTCAACTTTGCGGTTGGTCAATCCTGCAAGTTTTTCTTCAAGATGTTGAAACTGTTTTTGTGTTTTCTGCAATTCTTTCTTTACATCTTTATCAATATTGGTTTTTTGATTATTATTTTGCTTTGCTTCAACACTTACTTCTTTAACAATTACAGGTTCTGCCTTTGTACTTTTTAATTTTTCATTTCTCCCTAAAGCCATCCTTTGCTTCCATTCTTCCCATTCTTCAAAATTGCCGACAAATTCTTTTATTTTATAATTTTCTATCTCCCATATCTTATTACATGTCTGGTTTACAAAATACCTGTCGTGACTAACAAGTATATAAGTTCCCTCATATTTATTTAATGCATCAATAAGCAGATCAACTGAATGGATATCAAGATGATTAGTAGGTTCATCAAGCAACAGAAAATTTGCTTTGCTTACAATAGTTTTTGCAAGCGCTACCCGTGCTTTTTCACCACCGCTTAATACTTTAATTTTCTTATCAACATCATCACCGCTAAATAAGAAACATCCCAATAAATTACGCAGCTCCAAGTCAGTTTTACCGCTTCGTGCAGTCTGCATCTCTTCCAGCACATCATTATTCAGATTCAGGGCTTCTAACTGATGCTGTGCATAAAATGCATCATCAACGTTATGTCCCCAGATTCTTTCACCCTCAAACGTTTCAGTACCTGCAACAATACGAAGCAAGGTAGATTTACCTTTTCCGTTAGCGCCTATTAATCCAATTTTATCTCCGCGGTTTATTTCAGCCCCGGTATGTTCTACTACTTTTACGATACCGAATTTTTTGGTAACATTTTTTAACGTGCATAAAGTCCTTCCCGGCTGTTTATCAATTGCAAAGTTGATACGGATGTTTGGGCGCTCAAGCTCAGTATTTTCTATTCTTTCAATTTTATCCAAACGTTTCATAATACTTTGCGCCTGTGCTGCTTTCGAAGCCTTCGCTTTAAAACGTTCAACAAACCTTTCCTGCTGGCGTATATAATCCTGTTGATTTTCATATGCCTTTTGCTGTATCTCTATCCGTTGTGCTTTTTCCTGCTGATAATAAGTATAGTTGCCTGTATAAAAATGTAGTTCCTGTTGATACAACTCCACTATCTTGGTTACCATCCGGTCTAAAAAATACCGGTCATGCGAAACGATCACAACCGCCCCCTGGTAATGCTGCAAATATTTTTCAAGCCACTCAATTGATGGGAGATCAAGATGGTTTGTTGGCTCATCCAGTAATAAAACATCAGGATGCATTAATATCATTTTAGCCAAAAGAACTCTCATTCTCCAACCACCACTAAATTCTTTATACGGACGGTTCAGGTCAGCGTTGGCAAATCCGAGTCCCTGCAATATCTCCTCAGTTTTGTGATGAATATTATATCCACCCAGTATTTCCAGTTCATGCAACTTATCAGCATACCTGTGTGCCAGGTCTTCATCAGAGCTTTTTTCAAGTTCAATTCCTATTGCCTCGATCTCTTTTTCCAGTTCAAGTACCTTTTCAAATGCACCTAATGCAACCTGTAAAATAGAATCTTCGGTATCAAAGCTTAAAAGATCCTGGTGAAGAAATCCAATGGTTGTATCCCTGCTTTTTTCAATTGTGCCTGCAGATGGTTGAAATTGCCCTGTAAAAACTTTTAATAAGGTTGACTTTCCGGTACCATTATAACCAATTAAACCTATACGTTCATTAGGCTGTATATGCCATGTAGCATTTTCCACAATTACCCGGGCGCCAAACTCAAACGTAACATTTTGTAAACCTAGAAGCATTCAACTTATTTTAAGTCCAAAGGAACTCCCTTGGAGGCTGCAAAATTATGACGTTTTAAGGCTTGATGATTAATATTTAACTTTGTAAAAAAAACTAGATGAAAAAATTATTAATAATTATTGTATCCCTTGCAATAGTTATAATCGGAATTTGGTTAGTTTGGGGAAGGCATAAAACCTATAATGAAGTGCCAAAGCAACAGCCTTTAAAAGTAGATAAACATTCTACAGAATTTAATCAAAGCCTTGGAGCAGTTATTACATCATATCTTTCTTTAAAGGAAGCATTTGTAAATGCGGACACAGTAAAAATAAAAGAGCAGGGTGAAAAAATGATTGTGGCGCTGGATAGTATTAAACTTGATGAGCTTAAAAAAGATACATCCGGTATTTTTCAATCTGCTCATTTAATAATAGAGGATATAAAAACAAATGCAAATGCAATTTTAAAAGAAAATAATATTACTGAAATGCGACAGGATTTCAGAATGGTTTCAGAAAACCTTTTTCCCCTTTTAAAAACAATTAATTACGAAGGCATAAAACTATACTGGCAAAATTGCCCAATGGCTTTTGGTGAAGGAAAAGATGCAAGCTGGCTAAGCAATACTGAAGAGATAATTAATCCATACCTGGGTAAAAATCATCCTGAATATAAGAGCTCAATGTTGCATTGCGGTGAAATAAAGGATACGATAAATTGATGTCAAAAAACATGATCCCTTCTGCCCCAAAATAAGTTTAAGGCTCAGTAAAAAATGTGAATGAATAACAAAGATATGAATAACTATGTGTGAAGATTTACAGCTTTAATTTTATAGAAAACAAGTCTGTAAAAAATTAATTCCGCCTGTTACCTCGAATTTTAAATTTTAATTTATTTGAAAACCAAAAAATACCTCCTTGGAAGAATAAGTTTATTTGTCCTCTGTTCTTTTTACCTCATTGCAGGCCTCAATCATTTTCTGAATCCTAAAAATTATTTAGACCTCATTCCGCCATATTTCCCAAATCATCATTTATTAAATATACTTAGTGGCGTTTGTGAAATTATTGCAGGAACACTTATGCTCATTTCTTTTACAAGAAAGATAGGTGCATGCTTTATTATCATGATATTGATTGCATTTATTCCTGCACATATTCATTTAATTCAGCAAAAAGGATGTGTTTCAAAACACTTGTGTGTTCCGGAATGGATTGCATGGATGAGGTTACCATTACAATTCATTTTAATGTGGTGGGCATGGAAAACTTATACATGGAATAAGAGTAAGTAACTATGGTGTTTTTGGTTTATAAGTAAATCTTATCGTACCATTTTTTTCTGTATCAGAAGTTATTCTTGCTTCATAACGGTTATCACCATCACGAACTATCATTAATGCAGTGTTAGGTGGTATCTCTCCTAGATTTTCAGCATACATTACTAACTCATTTATTGCTTTATCCGGATCAACAGAAAGTGTAAGTGTTACCGGTGTATTAGTTAATCTTTTATGAGACAACACTAATTTACTATTATAAAAAACCGAAATAGAATCACCATCAATTTCCCCGTTATCATAAAAATCAACAGTGAAGGTTTCATTTTTTATAGGGATTGTTTTTATAACTGTATTAACTCTTTGATCAAATTTTTTATTTGATGTAACTAGAGGGTCATCTTTTTTAACCGGGGGTTTAATTGTTGCAACTTCTTTTCGAAGAGTATCATTTTTTGGTGGGGTTATGGCTTTCTTTATTTCACTATTTTTTTTCGCAACCGGAGGCTTGGTGGTAGTACTCGTTTTTTTATTGGGGTCCTTAACAACAGGCTTATTTGGCTGAACCCGTACTGGAGGAACATATACTTTTTGTTCGCTAATACGGTTATTCTTTATTATTTTTCTTTCCAACCTGGTTCTTCCGTATCCGCAATTACCGCTTTGGTTGGGTGCTGGTATCCATGTTCCCTGCAATATTTCTATTTCTGTGTTTTCTTTTACATATTTTAATTTATGTGTTTGAAAACAATTGCTCATTTCGGGTGGTGTATTGTATTTAGTTCTTTCAAATTCAGTTACCACTACTTCTTTTGTAGTTCTATTGATAGTGCCTCTGAGTTTACATATCGTATAATATCTTTTAGCTCCTTCGGTAAAATAGGTGTAGGAATACCCGGTTACTTCTGAACCGCGGGACTCTAATTCTAAAACATAGTCAATTTTTTCTCCTCCAAATCCGATAAAACTGGCGCTATTATCAACAAAGCCTCCTTTCCATTGGCCATTAAAACTCAATGGTTTTTCTGCATTTCTAAAAGTAGCTGAAGCCGGAAGATTAGTAGTTTTTTTTTCAGTAGATTTTACCTGAGGCTTTTTTGTATATGTATTTTTAATTTCTGGTTTTGTAATATTTTTTTGCTGTGCGGAACTTAAATAGCACAAACAAAATAAAAATAATAATGTAGTAAAAAATCCCTTCATCCTTAAAATGCGTTTAATACAAAAATATAGGGAAATAAAAACGTAACCGATTAATGGTATTCCTTCTTTGCATAATACTTCGTTAAATTTGCATCCTGTTAAATTGTTTTTTATTCAGAAATTTCTGCTAATGATAAATATTACATTTCCTGATGGCGCTGAAAGGCAGTACGAGAAGGGTATTTCAGCGCTTAATATTGCAGAACAGATAAGCCAGGGTTTAGCCCGCAAAGTACTTGCCGCTGATATAAATGGCGAAGTATGTGATGCAACACGGGGAATAAATAATGACGCCAAAATAAAATTTTTAACGTGGGATGATGATAATGCCAAATCTACATTCTGGCATTCATCAGCACATCTTATGGCAGAAGCTGTTGAAGGAATGTTTCCAGGAGTAAAATTCTGGGTTGGCCCACCTTTAGAAAAAGGTTTTTATTACGATATAGATATGGGAGATAATGTTATAGGGGAAGAGGACTTAAGAAAGCTTGAAGTAAAAATGGCTGAGCTGGCAAAACAAAATAACACTTACCAAAGAAAAGAAATTTCAAAACCGGATGCAATAAAATATTTTGAAGAGAAAGGTGATGAATATAAACTTGATCTGTTGAGTGGATTACATGATGGGGAAATAACATTTTATACCCAGGGAAATTTTACTGACCTGTGCAGAGGCCCTCATATTCCTTCAACAGGATTTATAAAAGGAATAAAGCTTACTAATGTTTCAGGTGCATACTGGAAAGGCGATGAAAAAAATAAAATGCTTACACGCATTTATGGAGTCACCTTTCCCACACAAAAAGAGCTGGACAAATATTTATTTTTATTAGAAGAAGCAAAAAAAAGAGACCACAGAAAATTAGGAAAAGAGCTTGGCATTTATACAATGGACGATGATATTGGTCAGGGATTGATTTTATGGATGCCTAAAGGGACAGTGATTATTGAAGAATTAGAAAAGCTCGCTAAAGAAACAGAATTAGCAGCAGGCTACAAAAGAGTAGTAACCCCTCACATAGCTAAAGAAAGTCTTTATCTCACCAGCGGGCATCTGCCTTATTACAAGGATAGCATGTATCCGCCAATGGAACTTGATGGAGTAAATTATTATTTAAAAGCAATGAATTGTCCGCATCATCATAAAATATTTGCGGCTGAGCAACACAGTTACAAAGATCTTCCATTGCGTTTAGCAGAGTATGGAACCTGTTATCGTTACGAGCAAAGCGGCGAACTGTTTGGCTTAATGAGAGTTCGTTGCCTGCACATGAATGATGCTCATATCTATTGTACAAGAGAACAATTTGCGCAGGAATTTCGTGCAGTAAATGATATGTATCAGAAATATTTTAAAATATTTGGTATTGAAAAATATGTGATGCGGCTTTCACTTCACGATCCTAAAAAACTTGGACAAAAATATGTTGATGAACCTGAACTTTGGATCGAGACCGAGGAAATGGTTAGAAAAGTAATGACAGAGGCAAATATCCCTTTTGTTGAGGTACACGATGAGGCTGCCTTTTATGGACCAAAGATAGATGTGCAGATCTATAGTACTATCGGCAAAGAATTTACGCTTGCCACAAATCAGGTTGATTTTGCACAGGGTCGCAGTTTTAAGCTGGAGTTTACCAATCAAAATAATGAAGCGGAAACTCCATTGATTATTCATAGGGCACCATTGGGTACACATGAGCGTTTCATTGGGTTTTTGCTTGAACATTATGCAGGAAAATTTCCATTATGGCTTGCCCCGGTACAGGTAAAAATTCTACCGATAAGTGATAAGTTTACAGGGTATGCAAAAAATGTTCTAAATAAATTTAAAATTGCAGATATTCGTGTGGAGATTGATGAGAGAAGTGAGAAGATAGGAAAGAAGATAAGAGATACGGAGTTGATGAAAGTTCCTTACATGATTGTAATAGGAGAGAAGGAAGTTAATGAAGAAAAAATTTCAGTAAGAAGACAGGGTAAAGGAGATATGGGTTCTAAAAATTTAGATGAGTTTATTGAAATACTGAAAGAAGAGGTGAAGAGTAAAAAAGAAGCTGTCTGACTACGATTTTTGGGATTACAGGATTAAAGGATAAGATGAAAAGTGTGATAATGATAATGTGTAAAAATCAAATGTAGAAAATAAATTAATTGCCCGGCCTCCCTCTTTGAAGGAGAGGGAATGAGGGTGAGGCTTAAAACAATATTGTTAAACTAAAATCAATTAATGGCATTTCCCCCAAGAGCCCCAAGAGGCGCATTTAATCCACGTTTTAAAAAAGAGCAACAACAGGAACACCGTACCAACCACATGATAAGAGTGCCGCAGGTACGCCTGGTAGGAGAGAATGTAGAAGTAGGTGTTTATGACACACAGGCAGCACAGAGAATGGCACAGGATCAGGGTTTAGACCTGGTTGAAATTTCCCCGCAGGCAGATCCGCCGGTTTGTAAAATTATTGACTACAATAAATTTTTATACGAAAAGAAGAAGAAAGAAAAAGAGATGAAGGCGAAAAGCAAGGTTTCTGAAGTAAAAGAGATACGCTTTACCCCAAATACCGATGATCATGATTTTGATTTTAAAAGCAAGCATGCTCAAAACTTTTTAAAAGATGGTAATAAAGTAAAAGCATATGTACAATTTAAAGGGCGTGCAATTATGTTTAAAGAAAGAGGTGAATTGCTTCTTTTAAAATTTGCCGAGCGGCTTGTTGAATTTGGAACTTTAGAAAGTATGCCAAAGCTGGAGGGAAAAAGAATGTTTGCGATATTTGCTCCCAAAAGTCAAAAGAAAAAAGTAGTAACACATCAATAATTTTTATGGTAATCGATCTTGTAGAAACAATACAGAAGAAATTAGGATTTCCTGAATTACAAAAAATAGATCCTAATACACAGGAGGTAAAAAAACCGGAGAATTTATCTTCAGAAGATTATTTACCACAAGCTGCAATACCTACAGTTTTATTGGGTTTATATAAATTCAGTGGAGATAAAAATGGTAACAAAGCCATTTTAAATAGAACATTTGACGGAGATTTGCTAAGTACAATATTTGGTAAAAATGAAGACAGTGTAGTTGGAAAAGTGGCTGCATATACCGGCACCACTACTGATTTTGCATCACGGAAAATGGAAGAAATTGCCCGTGAAGCTATCAGCGTCATTAAAGAAAATATTCCGGGTAATGGAACAGATAGTTCGGTAAGAGATTTTCTTATAAATCATCGAAATAACATATTGCTTTATTTACCTGCTGAATTACAGATAGGTTCAGTGCTGGATGATGATACCATCGATGACAGAACTAATAAAATGCAAGGCCCAATGTCAAGTCATATGCATTGGCTGGAAAAATTCTTCCCAAGCACTGACAGGAAGAAGGAAGAAAACTGGTAGGCTTCGTAAAAGTTTCTCTTCGCAATATCTTATCTTCAATGGATAAATAACGTGGTAAGCCTGTAAAAATTGCTGAACTAACTACCATAAAGCCTGGAGTTATAAGAATGAATTCATAAAACTTTGCACGACGCTGCTTAATTTTAAGTTTTTTGCCATACTTTTGCACCCCATTAAGCATTTGTGTTTATGCCTGGTGCGTAATGCATCAAAAAAACATATTGCCCACAAGGCTCCATAAGTCTCCGTCAGTTCGGAGCGCCAGCAGGGTGTAAAAATAAAAATATTGTAATGCCAAAGGTTAAAACCAACTCCAGCGCTAAAAAGCGCTTTAAAGTAACCGGTACAGGAGAAATTACTTTTCAAAAAGCCTTCAAACGTCACATCTTGACAAAAAAATCTACCAAGCGCAAACGCAGTATGCGTATTGATGGCAAAGTGAAGGGCCCCAACCGGGATTTTGTTATGCGTTTACTAAGACTTAAGTAATTACTGTACACCTAATCAATTTTAAAGAAAAATTTTAAACTTATCATATGCCACGTTCAGTAAATGCAGTAGCATCAAGAGCAAGAAGAAAAAAAATCTTAAAAGCTGCCAAAGGTTATTATGGCAAGCGTAAAAATGTATATACCGTAGCCAAAAACGTAATGGAAAAAGGTATGACCTACAGCTATGTTGGTCGTAAACTAAAAAAGCGTGAGTACCGTACTTTATGGATAGCACGTATAAACGCAGCTGTAAGGGCAGAAGGAATGACGTATAGCCAATTTATTAATAAGCTAGGTAGCAAGAATATTGGACTTAACAGAAAAATATTGGCCGATCTTGCAATGAATGAGCCTGAAAGCTTTAAAAGATTAATAGAATCAGTAAAATAATTTGTCTTTAAAAGATCTTATAGAACCGTTCTGAAATCAGGACGGTTTTTTTATGCCTGAAAGAAATAGCATTCTATTACATTTGTAACTCACAATTGAAAAGCTGTTTTTGTAAATGAATAATTCTTATACAGACCTGGTAAAACAAACGTTCAATTTTCCGCAGGAAGATTTTACGCTCATAGATGATTATCTGCGATACAACAATGTTGATGTAAAAGCATTGATCGATAAATATGGAACGCCTTTGAAAGTAACTTATCTTCCTAAGATAGGCATGCAGATTAGTAAAGCAAAGAAAATGTTTTCAAACGCTATAAAAAAACACAAGTATGAAGGCAAATATTTTTACTGCTATTGTACCAAAAGTTCGCATTTTTCTTTCATAGTTGAGGAAGCGTTAAAAAATAATATTCATCTTGAAACATCATATGCATACGATCTTGAGATCATCACTAAACTTTATGAGAAGAAAAAAATAGATAAAAACATATTCATTATCTGCAATGGTTTTAAGCAAAAAAATTATACAAGCCGCATAGCAAGATTATTAAATACGGGCTTTGATAATGTAATACCTATACTGGATAATAAAGAAGAACTGAAGGCTTATAAAAAATCAGTAAGAGTACCTTTTAAATTAGGGATAAGAGTAGCTGCAGAAGAAGAACCTACCTTTCCTTTTTATACTTCCCGGCTGGGGATTCGGGCAAGAGATATACTGGAGTTTTATGTTGATGAAATAGAGGGAAATGAGCATCGCTACCAATTAAAAATGCTTCATATATTTTTAAATAAAGGTATAAAAGATGATATCTATTACTGGAGTGAATTAAATAAAATAATCAATCTTTATTGTCAGCTTAAAAAAATTTGTCCCGAGCTTGATTCTATAAATATTGGTGGTGGTTTCCCCATAAAACACTCACTCGGTTTTGAATACGATTACCAATTCATGATTAATGAAATTGTAAGAAATATTAAAGCTGGTTGTAAACGAAACAAAGTTCCTATGCCTGATATTTTTACAGAGTTTGGCAGTTACACGGTAGGAGAAAGCATGGCGCATATTTATAGTGTGATAGGCCAAAAAAATCAGAACGATCGTGAGATATGGTATATGATCGATTCTTCTTTTATAACAACATTACCCGATACATGGGGTATTGGAGAAAAGTTTTTAATGCTTCCAATAAATAAATGGAGCGAAGAATACCAGCGTGTAACTCTGGGAGGTATAACATGCGACAGTCATGACTATTACGATTCCGAAGAGCATATCAATGAAGTTTTTCTTCCTAAGATAACTAACGGTGAACCTTTGTATGTAGGATTTTTTCACACAGGCGCTTACCAGGATCAGATAAGCGGATATGGGGGAATAAAGCACTGTCTTATTCCTTCACCTAAGCATATAATTATAGAACGGGATAAACATGGGAAATTAATTGACTGGGTTTATGCTAAAGAACAATCCTCTCAAAGTATGCTAAAGCTTTTGGGCTATGATACAAATAAAAAAACCTCCCGTAGTTGAGAGGTTTTAAAGTATTTTAAATCAGGAATATTATTTATTTTTCCCTTTTCCCTGCTTTTTATTATTCTTCGATTCTTTGTCTTTATCTTTTTTCCATCCTTTGTCATCATCATCTCTGTCTTTGTCTTTATCTTTTTTCCATCCTTTGTCATCATCATCTCTGTCTCTAACTTTGTTGTCATCATCGTCTCTGTCTCTAACTTTGTTTTTTTTGTTTTTATTATGACCGGGAGCATAATCTCTTGCACTTTTGCTGCCATAAACCTTCTTAGCATGACCTGGAGGTAATCCTTTAGTATTTTTTCTTGAATTTGGATATTTTACTGTACCATCAGGATATCTCACACTTCCATCAGGATAACGTACCCTTCCGTCAGGATAAATAATAGTTCCGTCTGGTTGTTTAACTCCTCCTGATCTGGGATACCTGGTAGTTGTTGAACCCGGGTATGTTCTTCCATCAGGATAAACTACCGTGCCATCAGGCAGGCGGGTTCCCCGGTCTCTACTTCTGGGATACCGGATTTGACCATTAGGAAGCCGTACAGATCCATCAGAATGCACAACGGTACCATCGGGTAACCGTTTAGTAACTACCTGCGCACTGGCATCATTTGTATTTGCTGCTATGGCTATAACTAAACCTGCTATAAGCCATTTAATTGATAATCTATTTTTCATAATAAAACATTTACTAATTAGTATTCAAATTTGTTACCATAGTAGTATTCAAATAATCGTTCCAAAATCTCTTACCATTTAATTAACATCAATAATATGTTCATAAATAAGCTATAAGTAGATTAAATTTGCAATTCCCCAAAGGAGTCCTTTGGACTAAAAAATGATAAAATATGTATCCTGAAGAAATAGTAATTCCTATGAAGGAAGAATTAACTGAAAATGGCTTTGAGGAACTGTTAAACGCACAGGACGTTGATGAGACGTTAAAAAAAGAAGGCACTGCCTTGGTTGTTATAAACTCTGTTTGTGGATGTTCTGCCGGTACAGCAAGGCCGGGAGTAGTAATGGCAGTAGCAAACAGCGCTAAAAAACCAGACAGGTTAGCAACAAGCTTTGCCGGTTTTGATGTAGAAGCTGTAAAATCTATTCGTGAACATTTGATGCCTTACCCTCCGTCATCTCCTTCTATTGCATTATTCAAAGATGGAAAATTGGTACACTTTATAGAAAGGCATAACATTGAAGGAAGGTCTGCTCAAATGATAGCGAATAACCTTTCTGCAGCATTTGAACAATATTGTTAAGTTTCAACAAATCATATTTTTTACTTCCCGCTTTTATAAGCGGGATTTCTTTTTAATACTAAGAATAAAATTGAACTATAAAATAAATGATAAATTGCGCCTTATTCTTAAAAAAGAAATATGTATCCTAATTTATATTATGCTGTTAAGGACTGGTTTGGGGTTGAGATAAATGCATTTAAAATTTTTTACACCTTCGGAATTTTTGTTGCGCTTGCTTTTATAGTAGCAGCTATCATCCTTTCAAAAGAATTAAAAAGAAAAGAAAAGCAGGGATTATTATTACCAAGGGAAGAAACGATAACGGTTGGAAAGCCTATAAGCATAGCGGATATTTTAATAAATGGTTTTATAGGCTTTTTATTTGGTTACAAAATATTAGGGGCTTTTATTGCCAGCAGAGACCAGGCTATTGATCTACAGGATTATATTTTTTCGAGAGAAGGAAGTATTATAGGCGGCCTCATTTTAGCAGCTCTGCTGATCTTTTTAAAGTACCGTGAAAAAAATAAACAAAAACTTACAAAGCCGGAGGAAAGAACTCTACGCATATGGCCACATGATAGAGTAGGGGATATTATTGTACTGGCTTTGATATTTGGAATTTTAGGCGCTAAGCTTTTTGATAATCTCGAAAACTGGGATAGGTTTATTCAAAATCCCATTGCAAACCTTCTTTCACCAAGTGGACTAACTTTTTATGGGGGATTGATTTGTGCAGCAATTGCAATAGCAATATATGTAACCAAAAAAGGCATAAAGATTTGGCATATGGCTGATGCTATAGCGCCTGCCTTAATGATAGCGTATGCTATCGGCAGAATTGGTTGCCAGGTTTCAGGAGATGGAGATTGGGGAATTTATAACAGCGCATACATCAGTGATGTTCCCGGCCATGTAATTGACGCTTCTCCGGGAGATTTTGAAAGGAACCTGAATGAAAATGCATCCTATTTCATTGAAGGTAGGATTCTTGATCATGATTCAACTATAAGTACAGTTACAGATAGAAAAGCCGATAGCCTTATAAATGTACCTCACAAAAAATTTAAAGGGCCTTCATTTTTACCCAATTGGTTATTTGCTTATACATTTCCGCACAATGTGAATGAAGATGGAATTATTATACCGGATTGTGAAGGGAAATATTGCCGAGCGCTGCCTCAGCCGGTTTTTCCAACCTCTTTATATGAAATTATAATGTGCGGCATGTTATTTTTAATTTTATGGGCATTACGCAAAAAGATACATGTGGCTGGGGTTATCTCAGGTATCTATTTGATCTTTACCGGGTTAGAAAGATTTATTATAGAAAAGATCCGTGTAAATTCTACTTACAATATTTTTGGCCTTCACCCTACCCAAGCAGAAATTATCTCTCTTGTTTTAATAATTACGGGTATCGTTATTTTTATTATTAGAAGTACGACTGCAAAAAAAGTGTAACTATTTTCCACTCTTACCGTTTATCATCCATGATTTTACTATAAAAATATATATTTACGCCTTTTGTGTATTATTATGTACTATGTAAAACAAAGTACCTAAGTTTGTGTTGTAATATTTAAAACATAGTATTAAAATAAAATCATGAAACAAAAATTCTATTTATCTGCCCTCCTTCTAATACTAAGTATAGCAGGACTTGCCCAAACAAACGGTAAAATTACTGGTACACTTATTAACGGCGGTGATCAAAAAACAATTGATGCAGCAACTGTATCACTCTTAAAGGCTAAGGATTCAGGGCTTGTAAAACTTTCATTAACCGATAAGGAAGGCAATTTTTCTTTCGATAATGTAAAAATGGGGGATTATATAATAATGGCTTCTTCTATTGGTCATCGTAAAGTATATAGTAAACCAGTAAGTGTAATCGAAGGCTCAAATTTATCAGTGGGCACATTACAATTGATAACACAGGCAACAACATTGCAAACGGTTGCGGTAGACAGCAAAAAGCCCTATATAGAAAGACAAATCGATAAGACGGTTTTAAATGTTGATGCATTAATATCCAATGCAGGAAGTACAGCAATGGAAGTTTTAGAAAAAGCACCCGGTGTTTCGGTTGATAAAGATGGCAACATCAGCCTTAAAGGTAAACAGGGTGTTATCATAATGATGGATGGAAAACCTGCCTATTTAAGCGGGCAGCAGTTATCCAATCTTTTAAAAAGTATGCCTTCATCAGCAATTGAGCAAATTGAGATTATGACAAATCCGTCTGCCAAATATGATGCTTCGGGTAATTCAGGCATTATTAACCTAAGAACAAAAAAAAATAAAATGCTTGGCTTCAATGGCAGTAATTCTGCTACTTACAGTCAGGGCATTTATGCCAGGTATTCAAATAGTGTTAATTTAAATTATCGCAAAGGCAAGGTGAACTTATTTGGTAATTACAATTATTCAAAGCGTACAGGATTTGAAAATATATCAATCCTCAGAAATTTTAGAAATTCCTCAACCAAAGAAATTGAAACCATTTTTGAGCAGGCTTCTGCAATGAAAAATAATGGCCACAGCCATAATGCTAAAGCAGGGTTGGATTTTTATGCTAACAATAAAACAACATTGGGTATAGTATTTAGTGGTTACATTAATCCCAGGAATAATGCAGGAGTAAATACAACACTGTTAAAAAATAACAACAGCGAAGTTGATTCAATTTTATATGCGACTAATGCTGAAAAAAACAATTATACAAACTTTGGAACAAACTTTAATTTTCGCCATGTATTTGATAGCACAAAAAAGGAAATAACTGTTGATCTTGATTACAGGTCGTATAATCAGTCTGCAAATCAGTTCTTCACCAATAATTACCTAAATGCTGATATGAGTAAAAAAAGGGGCAGCAGTGAATTAAGAGGTCATCTTCCATCAGATATAAAAATTTATTCAGCTAAAGTTGATTATACAATGCCTTTAAAAAAGGGAGCTAAGTTTGAAGCAGGAGCTAAAACAAGTTATGTAACAACTGACAATAATGCCCGGTATGATAATAATACAAGCAGCGGATGGGAAACAGATTTTGGTAAAACAAATCATTTTATTTATAAAGAAAACATAAATGCTGCGTATCTTAATTTTAATAAACAGTTTAAAAAATTAGGAATTCAAACAGGCCTTAGAGTTGAAAATACAATTGCTAATGGCGATCAATTAGGAAATGCCTTGAGACGTGATTCTTCTTTTACAAGAAATTATACAGATCTTTTTCCTACTGTTTATTTAAGCTACCAGGCTAACAAAAACAATAACTATAATTTAAACTTTGGCAGAAGAATCGATCGTCCATCTTACCAGGACCTTAACCCATTCTATTACTTCTTAGATGAATATACTTATAGGGTTGGTAATACTTTATTAAAACCCCAGTTTACTAATAGCGTTGAATTTTCGCATAGCTATAAAGGATTTTTAACTACTACTTTAAATTATAGTAAAACAACCGATGTATTTGCAGACGCACTTGATCAGATTAACAGTGAGCGTAAAACATTCATAAGCAAAAAAAACATAGCCACCAGAGAAAATGTAGGCCTGGCAGTTAGTGCTAACTTTCCGATAGGAAAAATATGGTCCGCTAATATTTATGCAAATGTTTTTAATAACAAATACAAAGGTGCTCTTAACACAGGTATTCTTGATGTGAATGCTACCATGTTTATGTCCAATATTAATAATCAATTCAAACTTAAAAATGGATGGAGTGCAGAATTAAGTGGCTTTTACAGATCGAAAGGGATTGAAGGACAGATAATTACAGACCCAATGTGGCAGGTTACGTCTGGGATTCAAAAAGTGGTACTTAAAAGTAAGGGCACTTTAAAATTAAGTGTGAGTGATATTTTTAATACACAATCATTTACGGGCTGGGTAAGATACCAGGATATTGATGTTAAAATAAAAGAGACTGGCGATAGAAGAAGAGCTTCCCTTACTTTTACTTATCGTTTTGGAAAACCAATACAAAACCAACCTCGTAAAAAAAGCAATGGCCTGGATGAAGAGAATAGGGTAAAAAGCTAAAAACATATAAAGTTTCTCATGTGTTAAAAAACGTAGTTCAGTAATGAGCTGCGTTTTTTATATTTGTATTCATAAAAAAATTATATGCCATCATTTGATCTTGTTAGTAAAGTAGATCTGCAAACCTTAGACAATGCAGTTAATGTTGTTGAAAAAGAAATTAAAAACAGGTTTGACTTTAAGGGGTCACCTGTTGTAATTGATTTGAATAAAAAAGAATTTAAACTTAATCTTGAAGCAGAAAGTGAAATGAAGCTTCAACAGATAATTGATGTGCTGATCAGCCGTAGTATGAAACAAGGATTAGCAGCTGAAATATATGATCTGAGTAAAGAACCCTTTCAAAGCGGGAAAGTGACGAAAAAAGAAGTTCCGGTAAGAAATGGAATTAAACAGGAGGATGCTAAAAAGATTGTTAAGCTCATAAAAGATTCAGGGTTAAAAGTGCAGGCAGCAATAATGGATGATATCATAAGAATAAACGGGAAAAAAATAGATGACCTTCAGGCTGTTATACAAGCTTCCAAAAGTTGGGATTTAGGACTCGCATTACAATATGTTAACATGAAAAACTGATTGTAAACATTTTGCACCTTACCTGAAATGCCTTACATTTGCATCTCGAAAAAAAGCATGGCAAATTCCATGCATTAAAATAAAAAACAATGAAAAAAGATTTGCATCCCGGCAATTACAGAGTGGTAGTTTTTAAAGATATGAGCAATGGACATACATTTTTAAGCCGCTCAACTGCCGCATCAAAAGAGACTATAAAATTTGAAGATGGTAATGAATATCCTGTTATTAAATTAGAGATATCAAATACATCTCATCCCTTTTATACAGGTAAAAATGTACTGGTAGATACTGCAGGTCGTATTGATAAGTTTAAAAGGCGTTACGAAAAAAGAGATAATAAATAATAATTTATAATTAATCAATTAATATCCTCCAATTATGGGGGATTTTTTTTGATAACTATTTCACTTTTGCTGTGTAGTTTTAAAACATGAATATCATTCTGGACGATATAGAAGGCAAGGAAGACTTATATCCAATTACACTAACCCGTTCAATAGCTGATATCAGGATCGGGATTCTAACTATAAGAGAAAAATGGGAAACGCTGTCAGGCAAAAAAATTCTTACCCTTTCAGAAGTTAATCAAAAGGAAATTAATAAATATGCAAAGCCATTTCCGGCTAACATACTTCCATCATCCGCCATACTTGCAGGACTAAAAAAGCACCAAAATGTTGAAAACTTAAAAAATGATGTAATAAAAATTAAATATCCCTGGCACATATTTGAAAATAATGACACAGCTATCAGAAAAGATTTTGATCTGATCACAGCAAAAAGGAAATCAAAAAAGATCTCATCAACCAATAGAGTAATGGGGAAAAATATTTTTCTCGAAGAAGGAGCAATGGTAGAACATAGTATCTTAAATGCTTCCTGCGGGCCAATATTTATTGGAAAAAATGCACAGATAATGGAAGGCTGTTTAATTCGCGGGCCGTTTGCTATTTGTGAAGGCAGTATATTAAAAATGGGTACACAAATTTATGGTGCCACTACATTAGGACCTTTCTGCGTTGGAGGCGGTGAAATAAAAAATTCTATAATCTTTGGATATAGTAATAAATCTCATCATGGTTATTTGGGTGACTCAGTAATAGGGGAGTGGTGTAACCTTGGCGCAGGTACATCTAATTCAAATATAAAAAATACAGCAGGAAATGTGAAGATATGGAATGATACTAAAAAGGAATATCTATCTGCAGGAGTTAAATGCGGCCTGTTGATGGGTGATTACAGCCGGAGTGCCATCAATACATCTTTCAATACGGGTACAGTAGTTGGCATTGCAGCCAATGTATTTTGCAATGGATTCCCGCCCACATTTATAGATAATTTTTCATGGGGAATAAAAAATTACGAATTCGATAAAGCTTTGCATCATATTAAAAATTGGAAAGAGTTAAAAGGTCATACACTCTCTGATGTTGAAAAAAATTTATTGTCAGACATTTATCATTCAAAAAAATAAAGATGCGTAAACAAATTGCTGCTGCTAACTGGAAAATGAATTTAACAATGGAACAGGGAATTGAATTAGTAGAAAATATTTTATCAGAAAATATACAGTTAAAAGATGACCAGGAAGTTATTTTTGCTATTCCCTTTCCTTATCTTCTTGCTGTAAAAGATCCGATAAAAACCAGCAGAAATTACTTTATTGCAGCACAGAATTGTTACTTCCAAAAATCAGGTGCCTATACAGGAGAAGTAAGTGCTGAAATGCTAAGCTCAGTAGGCGCCAATTATGTAATTATAGGGCATAGTGAAAGAAGAGAATATTTTAATGAGAACCATCAAATGTTATCAGCAAAAATAAATCTGTGCTTAGAAAATAATTTAAAACCCATTTTTTGCTGTGGTGAACCCTTATCGATAAGAGAGGCAAATGAACAAAATTCCTTTGTTGAAAATCAACTTAAGGAAAGCTTATTTCATTTATCTGCGGAGCATTTAAAGGGCTTTGTAATTGCTTACGAGCCAATATGGGCAATAGGTACAGGCAAAACAGCTTCCTCAGCCCAGGCACAGGAGATGCATGCCCATATCAGGAATGTTATGGCAAATAAATATAATAGTGAAGTTGCTGATAGTATTTCCATTTTGTACGGAGGAAGTGTAAAAGCTAATAATGCAGCCGAAATATTCGGCGAAAAAGATGTGGATGGCGGATTAGTAGGAGGAGCAGCTTTAAACGCTGCTGAATTTATTACTATTATTAAAAGCCTGAAATAAACTACCCTGTAACTTTTTCTTCTTTAAAGGCAAAGCTGATACCAGCAGGAATATGTGCATTTAATTTTTCAAGATCTAATACTGTTGTGTTTCCTTCTTTTGAACGATAATACATTGGCAGAAATTTTGCTCCAATTACCAGTTCTTTAAATGTGTATGAGGTTCTTGCAACTACATGGCTCGAAAACATATCATCAAATGCTTTTACAAATACAAGTATCTCGCCTGTAATATTTGAATAATCTTCCCGGATGAGTTTATACAGGGGACTATCTTCGGTAATTGGATGAACTATAGTCCAGCTTAATGAAAGTGCATTTACAATATTATACTCAAGAGGCAATTGAAAAAATTTATTAACGGTTTTTCCATCTTCTTCTAACATCATTGCCAGGCTTACTTTAGCCTCTGCATCAATTAGTGTTGTGTTTTTATAAGGTGCCACCCTAAACATAAGCGCTGAAATATCTTTATAGGGCGCAATAACTGCATTAGCACTAAATTTTAAATATGCAGTTGGCTTGGCAAATCTTCCGTAGAGTAAACTGGTTGTAATAGCAAGGCTCAGCACACCAATTAGTGCTTCAAAAGATGCAATAAATCCTGCCGTAGTGCTCATGGGATTTAATCTGCCATAGCCAACAGTAGTAAATGTTTGACAGCTAAAGAAAAAAGCTTCAGCAAAATTTTCTGCATCTGATAAACCTGCAGGAACTCCAATTGAATTTACGTCATTCAGGAAATAAATAACAGCGAAAAAAAGATTAACTCCGATAAAAAATAAAAAAATAAAAAGAAAAAATTTCCATCTGGGCAAACTCAGCAGCGAATGATACCAGCTGATTTTTTCCAGAAATCCTACACCTCTTTTTTCAATATTAGCTTTCCCTTTTTTGTTTATAAATCTGCCGCCAACATCAGAAGCATTTGCTCCAAAACCTGTATTGATCTCCGATTTAGCTTTGGAATTTATTTTTCTTAATAATGCCATATTAATACAGCCAGTTTTTTTACTGATTGCAAAGATAACAATTGCAGTCGTGTGATTTTATTATTATACTCACATTTCAATTAAGGTGTACCTGTTAAACGCTTGCTGCTTTTCGTTATCTTCGCACCCATTTTATGAAGAACATCAGGAATTTTTGCATTATTGCGCATATTGATCATGGAAAAAGTACGTTAGCAGATCGCTTACTGGAGTTTACCCATACTATCAGTGAGAGGGATATGCAGGCACAGGTGTTGGATGATATGGATCTTGAAAGAGAAAAAGGCATTACTATTAAAAGCCACGCTATTCAGATAAATTATACCCTGATAGCTATCGGGGGGAAAGGCGAGGAATATGTTTTAAATTTAATTGATACTCCCGGTCATGTTGATTTTAGTTATGAAGTAAGCCGTGCACTTGCAGCCTGTGAAGGAGCATTGCTTTTGGTAGATGCATCACAAGGCATACAGGCCCAAACTATTTCTAATTTATACCTTGCTATTGATAATGATCTCGAGATAATTCCGGTTATCAATAAAATAGATATGGATGGCGCTATGATACCGGAGGTAACCGATCAGATAGTAGAATTAACTGGTTGCAAGCCGGAAGATATTTTATTGGCGAGCGGAAAGAGCGGTATTGGTATTGAAGAAATATTAGCAGCAATCATTGACCGTATACCTGCGCCAACAGGCAACATTGATGCACCTTTGCAGGCATTAATATTCGACAGTGTATATAATTCCTTCAGAGGTATTATAGTTTATTATAGGGTATTTAACGGTACGCTTAAAAAAGGAGATAAAATTAAATTTTCTCATACCGGCCTGGAATACGGTGCAGATGAAGTTGGTATTTTAAAACTCGGAATGGAACCGAAGAATGAAGTAAGAGCAGGAGACGTAGGTTACATTATCACCGGTATAAAAAATGCAAAAGAAGTAAAAGTAGGAGACACAATAACTACTACTGTAAATCCCAGCCTGGAATCGATCAAAGGTTTTGAAGATGTAAAGCCCATGGTTTTTGCGGGAATATTCCCGGTAAATACTGATGAGTTTGAGGAGTTAAGAGATTGCATGGATAAGCTGCAATTAAATGATGCATCGCTAACCTTTGAACTGGAAACTTCGCAGGCATTAGGCTTTGGGTTCCGTTGCGGTTTTTTAGGAATGCTGCATATGGAGATTATCCAGGAAAGGCTGGAAAGAGAATTTAATCAAACAGTTATTACCACAGTTCCTAACGTTAGTTTTATTGCCTACACAACCCGGGATGAAAAAATAATGGTCAACAACCCCACTCAAATGCCCGATCCGAGCCGCATTGAGAGAATTGAAGAACCTTTTATTAAAGCACAAATAATTACAACATCTGATTACATTGGTAATATAATGACGCTTTGTATTAACAAACGGGGCATGTTAACTCATCAGTCGTACTTAACTCCTACAAGAGTAGAAATTACTTTTGAAATGCCATTGACTGAAATTGTTTTTGATTTTTACGACAGGCTGAAAAGTTTAACCAGGGGTTATGCATCTTTCGATTATCATCCTATTGGCTGGCGTGAAAGTGATATTGTGAAAATGGATATTTTATTAAATGGAGAAAAAGTGGATGCGCTGAGTGCGTTAATACATCGTAGCCGCTCACAGGAATTTGGACGCAAACTTTGCGAAAAATTAAAAGAACTTGTTCCCCGGCAGCAATTCCAGATTGCGATACAAGCAGCCATAGGAGCAAAGGTTGTAGCAAGGGAAAATATCAGCGCAATGCGTAAAGATGTTACAGCTAAATGTTATGGCGGTGATATCAGCCGCAAAAGGAAATTACTTGAAAAACAAAAGGAAGGTAAAAAGCGAATGAAACAAATAGGTAATGTGGAAGTACCGCAGGAGGCATTTTTAGCAGTATTAAAATTGGATGATTAATTTTTTAAAATAAATTATGACTGACCTATCATTAAATGAGGACATGAACCTTCAGGTTATGGCCAGATTTGTTGGAAAGGGACATGAAGCTTCATTAACCGGTGATGCATACACTGTAAGACTTTACGATAAGGATATTTTTGAAGATGATTCTTTAGGAGAAAGCACACTTGATAAAAATGGCATTGCGAAAATCTCATTTACACACTCATCTTTTTCTGACTGGAGTACAGAAAATAAACCAGACTTCCATTTTGTTTTATACAAAAATAAGAACGAAATCTTCCAAAGCAAAGTTCTTGAAGATCTTGACATTGATACAATAGAGAGATTTAAAATGGGAGAGGGGAAAGTAATTGATCTCGGCACCTTTCTAATTGATGGTTAATTATTATTCTTTTTCACCTTAATCTTTGAAGGTGTTACTTTTATTTTTGCAGGCTTCTCTTCATCTTCAGTACCGGCAAATCCCTTGTCCTTTAATTTTGTTTGATCAATATTACCATTAGCATCTCTTATTGGATTAGGAACAGGTTCTTCACCTTCCTTAGTAGTTAGTGTAAATACTTTATTAATGTGAATCCATTTGCCGTCTTTCCATTTTAACCCTTCATAATCCCCGTCACCAACATATGTATATCTTTTTTTAGCATCTCCACCTTCCTCAGGTACTAAATGTTCAAAAATTATCATATTTTGATCGGAGTCATAAACCAATCTTGGACTTGCCCTCTTCTTAAATTCTAAAATCAATCGTTTACCAAATTGTTCAGCAGGGTTAGTTTGAGTATAGGTAAAATAATCGCCTCCAAAAATTGGTTGCCCATTATCAAAAGTCAATACCTCAACTAATTTTTTATTGCTTCGGATATTATTTTCATCATACCCTAAAAGAGTATAATACTTTCTTCCTGAAGCCTGCGTTTCAATTATTTTATAATATACTGCCCCTACCCAACCGAAGTTATTTCCAATAGTGTCAGCCATATTAGATATAACATCAGATTTATCAATTAGAGGAAACAGTTTTAAGGAACCATCAGCAGTTCTCATTTGAATAGCGCCATGTTGGCGAACTACATTATCATTAATCACCATTTGCCATGTAAATATTTTAAAAGCACTATCAGGTGGTGAAAGTTTTGAAATAGTTATAAGTGAATCAAAAGGATAATAAAACGAATTTTTAATTTTTAATGCCCTTACAAAGATTTTAGTAAACTGGCTATCAGCTAAAAAACGATCGCCGGCAGTTCTGCCTTGTATTATGTTTAAAGAAAGCGTCTTTAAAGAATCTTCCTTTTTTCTTAATGCTTTTAAATCTGTTGAAGACAGTTTTTGGGCTGAGATAGCATTACCTAAAAATAAAAATGACAATAGAATAACTGTCTTTATCATTACCGAATAGTTTAAACAAAAGAAATACAATTTATACAACTTTATTGCACCGAAATAAAATTTAACTATAACTTATAGAGCTTTTGAAACTGAAAGCAAATCAGGAAACACAAGGTCAACCATTGGATGCTTAACACCAATATGCGGATGGGTAGAGGGTAAAAAAATATTAATTGCAACACCAACATTTCTTCCGAATTCCATGTCGCTTATTGTGTTGCCTATCATTACAGTTTTAGAAAAATCAACTTCAGGAAACTCTTCTTTTACCTGCAATCCCATACCGGGATTTGGTTTACGGTTTTTACTAAAGTTATCCATATCACTACAGAAATACACCTTGGTTATTTTACCACCCGCTGTAGAAACCTCCTCCAGTAAATTTTTATGTATTATCTCAAGGTCATCTAATTTAGTAAGTCCTTTGGCAACACCACGCTGGTTGGTTATAATAAAAATGTATCCGAATTTTTCTGTAAATGTTTTTATGGCCTCTTTTACGCCAGGAAAAAATTTAAATTCATCCCATGTATTAATATAATTTCCGTGATTTTCATTATTTATAACCCCATCGCGGTCTAAAAATAATGTCCAGCTTCTATCAATTTTCTTCAGATCAGTCATAAGCTGCATTTTAAGTCTTCACTTTCGGGGGAGACCTGCCTACCGTCAGGCAGGTTTAGAGGGGGCTAAAATATTGTTCTTCTGTTAATTGACAAATAATATGTCCGATCATAATATGGCTTTCCTGTATCCGTGGTGTATCATCAGAAGGAACATTTATAAGATAATCTGCAAGCTTCTTTAATTTACCTCCGCTTTCTCCTGTAAATCCGATTGTCACCATCCCTTTTTCTTTTGCGGTTGTAAATGCATTTAAAATATTTTTGCTGTTACCTGATGTGCTTAATCCTACAAGGATATCACCTTCATTACCTATTCCTTTAATTAACCTGGAATAAATAACATCATATCCATAATCATTTCCAATTGCTGTAATATAAGATGTATTACAATGCAAGGCTTCTGCAGCAAGAGCATCTCTGTCCATATAAAATCTGCCGCTAAGTTCAGCTGCCAAATGTTGTGCATCAGCAGCGCTGCCCCCATTACCACAAAACAAAACCTTGTTGCCATTTTTGAATGCAGTAAGTAAAATATTAACGCAGTCTTTTACTGTCTGCAATAGTTTATCATCAAGAAGTATTTTATTTTTTACTTCAATTGATGATTTAATTATGCTTTTTATCTTATCCATTAAACTATAAAAGTTATTTATCTGCAAAGATAAATGACAGCCTGTACCAAATTATTCCAACTATATTTTTGTTTTTCTTCCCGAAGATGAGGTAAAAAATAGTTTTCACCTAATTGGAAGAATTCAATAATTTTTTCTGCAATATCATTTTCATTTGGCTCGGCAATAAGCCCGGCTTTTTTATCAGGGACCAAATCAGGTAACCCCCCTACATTGGTAACTATCATAGGTCTTTCAAAATGATAGGCCAGGGGAGTAACGCCACTTTGAGTTGCATTCCGATATGGCTGAACTACACAATCAGCTGAACAGATATAATATTTTATATCTCCGTCAACAATAAAGTTTGTGTGCAAAATAAGGCTATCTTTTATTCCAAGCTTATCTATCAGCTCATTATATTTTTTTTTATCCTCATAAAATTCTCCTGCAATTAATAACTTGATCTTATGATTTTTATCTTTTAAAATTTTCATTGATTTCAATAGGGTATCAAGTCCTTTATACTTTCTTATAAAACCAAAGAATACAATTAGTTCCTGATCCAATTCAATCCCTAATTTTATTCTTGCTTCTTCTTTACTTACTTTTTCTCCAAAATTATCATATAAAGGATGTGGGATAAATTGTACCGGCTTATTCTTTCCAAACTTTTGAAGATCATTTAAAACTTTTTTACTCATTGATATAAAACCATCAATAGATTTTACAAAATATTTTGTGAACAATGTATCAACTGCACTCTGCTCATGAGGAATAATGTTATCAGCAATACAAACAACCTTTGTATACTTATTTGTTTTTACTCTCCTAATAATTGTTCCGAAACAAGGCCCCATAAAAGGGGTCCAATATCTCACAACAATAATATCCGGCCTTACATTTTTTAATTCATTGCCAACCTTTATCCAGTTTAAAGGATTAATGGAATTTATACAAGCTTTTATTTTAAGATCTAATGGGGCAGGTTCAGTAGAATATTGCGTGGTACCTGGAAATAAAAATTTTGGATACTGAAGAGAAAATGTGTAGATAGAAGTATCAAACCCCTGTGCCATAAACTCCCTTGCAAGTCGTTCATTATAAGAAGCTATGCCACCGCCACGTAAGGGATATGCCGAGCCTATAATAACGATTTTTTTTAGTTGGCCCATCAGCAATTAAGTATTGAATCCTAACCTTTCTTCAATGAGATAACTATTTCTGTCGGCAGCATTTCTGGAAATTAGTTCCCCGAGAAAACCCGCCAAAAAGAGTTGTGTACCAATAATCATTGCAAGTATGGCAAAGAAAAACAATGGCCGCTGTGTTAATCCCACTTTATAAAAAAAGTATTTAGTAATAGCCAGGTAAACAAAAACCCCAAGACCGAATAAAAACGAAATAGTACCCCATAGCCCGAAGAAATGCATAGGGTTTTTTCTGAACTTACCTACAAAAACAATGGAAGCAAGGTCTAAAAATCCATTTATAAACCTGATCCAGCCAAACTTTGTTTTGCCGTATTTACGAGGATAATGCTGAACCACTTTTTCCCCAAACTTTTTAAAGCCTGCCCATTTTGCAAGTAAGGGAATGTAACGGTGCATTTCACCATATACTTCAATACTTTTAACTACTTTTTTTCTGTATGATTTTAATCCGCAATTAAAATCATGTAAAAAAATTCCTGAAGCTTTTCTGGTGGCAGCGTTAAATAATTTTGAAGGAATGTTCTTACTTAGTTTATTATCAAATCGTTTTTTCTTCCACCCACTTACAATATCAAATCCATTTTCAAGAATCATCCTTCTTAACTCTGGTATTTCATCAGGACTATCCTGTAAATCAGCGTCCATCGTTATTACTACATCACCTTTGCATGTTTTAAACCCCTCATTCAAAGCGGCACTTTTACCATAATTACGCTGAAATTTTATCCCTTTAATATTTTGATTTTGCCTGCGTAATTTTTCAATTACCTCCCATGAATTATCGGAACTGCCATCATCTATCATAATTATTTCATAAGTATAATTATTTTCAAGCATTACTTTTTCAATCCATTGGGAAAGTTCAGGTAATGATTCTGCTTCATCTATCAGAGGGATAATAATTGACAGATCCATTATTGGCCAATTTCATTATATTCATCAAGGGGACGTGGATTTTTTTTAGTAATGGCAGCACCAATTAAGGAAGCGATACATCCTAAAATAAGATAAGTCAGGAGTGCACCGCCAATTAATAAGGGGGTAAAGAATTTATTTGCTATCTCAATGCCCCGTTCAGTATCTTCTGCAGAATAATTTTTAGAAGCCATATCTGTTCTAGCTATTGCCATTGCTTTTTCTTTAAAGTCAGGAAATAACATCATGAAAATTATCAGAAATATGATCATTAAAATGGTAACAATCGCACTAATTTTAAATCCATGAGCAAAATAATTTCCGAAGGTTGCATTATAATTTAATTGTTTGCCATAGGATGTTATAGCCCATATAATACCCACTATAAAAACCAAATATGCAAGCCACTGAAGGGTGCTGTTTGAGTTTTTATCCATCAGAGATATTACTGTTGAAATCACTATCATTATTAATCCTATAACCAACCCTTTAGCCATAGGAGTTATAACCTTTTGTTCCATATTAATTAATTTTTTATGAAAATAATTCGGACAAAAATAGTTGGTCTCCGTTAATAATCCCAAACGTTTTTCCTTTAAGCCTTTTCCCTATGTATGGGCAGTTATTTGATTTTGAGTAGATATGCTTTTCATTAAAAATATATTCATGGTCAGGATCAAATAAAGTAAGATTTGCTTTTGCACCTTGTTTAATCTGCGGTAATTCCAAATTAAAGATATTCCTGATATTTTTGGTTTGCATTTTTATAAAATCCGCGCTATCTATTCCGCAAATACCTGCTACTCCGAATATACTTTCTAATCCAATCATACCATTTCCGGCATATTCAAATTCGCAGGTCTTATCGTCCCAATGCTGCGGCTGATGATGTGAAGCAATAAAATCTATAAGGCCATTTTTTATTCCTTCTCTTAAAGCCAGCATATCTTCCTTTGTTCTTAACGGAGGATTTACTTTTAGGTTGGTATTATAATCTTTAATGTCTTCATCAATAAAATATAAATGGTACGGCGTAACAGAACAGCTTATTTTTAAACCCTCTTTTTTAGCATTGGAAATAAGGTTAAGAGATTTTTTAGTGGATATACCTGTAAAATGAATTTTTGAACCGGTATATTTCAAAAGTTCAATATCTCTTGCAATAATTATTTCTTCAGATATACCCGGCCTTCCTTGTAAACCTGATTGCAATGAAGTAATTCCTTCATTCATTAATCCATTTGAAGCGATAGTTTTATCATCAGGTAATTGAATAATTATTCCATCAAAGGCTTTAATATATTCAAGAGCTTTTAATAGTAACCCTGAAGATTGCAGGCATTCAATACCATCAGAAAAAGCTATAGCGCCTGAATTTTGCATATCATAAATTTCACTTAGCTGTCTTCCTTCTGTATTTTTTGTTATAGACCCGAGAGGATGTATTTTAACCGGCAAACTTTTACTTTTCTGAACAATATATTCTACCTGGGATTTATTATGCACCGGAGGGTTGGTGTTTGGAATAAGTATTACTTCGGTATATCCGCCGGCAGCAGCGGCGTTTGATCCTGATTCAAGCGTTTCTTTGTATTCATTTCCCGGATCGGCGAAATTTGCAAAGCAATCCATCCAACCTATAGACACATGCATATTTTTATGCTGTATCACTTCATCTGTGGAAGCATTTATACTTTTTTCAATCCTAGTAATGATTCCGTTTTCAATTAAAATATCAGTATGTAGTGGAGTATGCCGGGGAAATATTATAACATCCTTTAGTAAAACCTTCATTAGGTTTATAAAAATTTAGGTGGGGCTAAGGTAATGCAAATAATTAAAGAGGTAGAAATGCAAATCAATCATTATTTCCCTTATGTTTTTACATGTAAATCGAATGTATGCAAATAAATATCTCTACAAGAATAAAAAGTCGGGATGACAAGATTCGAACTTGCGACCCCACGCCCCCCAGACGTGTGCGCTACCGGGCTGCGCTACATCCCGAAAAATCCATAGCTAATTTTATAAAAATTAGTAGGATAAGACTTTGTAAAGATATGTGAGTTTAATAAGGTAAATAAAGTTGATAGTAAATACTATTGTTTTTTGCGGATATAGTTTTATAACATAACTTTATACATAATGTTACTATTATTGTAACAGAAAGCAACCAATTCCTATCCAGACATGAGAAAAATCGCTTTATTTTTCGCATTCATTTCCTGTATTTCCATAAGCTTTTCTCAAAAAGTGCATCTTAATTTATTTGCAGGAAGTTCCTTTTATGAAGGGGATTTACAATCTTATTTTTTTAAATTTACACAACCGGGTATTGCACTTAGCGCCGGACTTTCATACCAGTTAAGTGATAGAATTACTATCCGTTCCGGGATATCACTGGCATCTGTTACGGCAGATGATAAAAAAAATCCAAAAGTTTATTATCGAAATCTAAATTTTAAATCTAAAATTCAGGAGTTGCATTTAGCGGCTGAATATTATTTATTCAATTTAGAAAATATAAGATTTTCCCCTTACTTTTTTGGGGGCATTGCGGTTTATCATTTTAATCCATATACTAAAGATACTGCCGGTACAAGATATTTTTTAAAACCATTAAGTACCGAAGGCCAGGGCTTTTATCCAGGCAGAACACCATATAAACTAACACAATTTTCCCTTCCATTTGGCGGAGGAATTAAATATGCCTTAACTAATGATATTAAAATAGGTATTGAGGTTGGGATGAGAAAACTTTTCACGGATTATCTCGATGATTTAAGTACAACTTATGTTGATCCTGCCATTTTATTAACCAACCGAGGGCCCAAGGCTGTTGAACTTGCTTTCAGAGGGGGAGAAATAGATAAAAATGAACCATATCCCGGGGAATATTCTAAAAGGGGTGAACCACGAAATAGAGACTGGTATTATTTTACCGGCATAACGGTATCTTACCGTTTTCCTGCGAAAGGGGAAATTAATGATGCATTAGACAGACCGGGAATCAGGAAAAAATACATACCGGATTGCCCACAATAATGACATCAAAATCTTCTAGAAAAAGAAAATATCCTTCCTTCTATTCTACCTTTACACAGAAATTATAAGTAATGGCTTATCGCAATCAACAGGAATTTATTAATGCCATGGAAAAGGAAGGCGAATTACTGAGAATAAAAACGTACGTAGATCCAAAGTTAGAGATTGCTGAAATTACAGATCGTATGAGCAAGAGTGGGGATGGCGGGAGAGCATTGTTATTTGAAAATACGGGATTTGATTTCCCTGTATTGATGAATGCGTATGGAAGTAGGAAACGAATGTGTATGGCTCTTGGTGTTAAAGATCTTAATGATGTGGCAAAAGAAATTGAAGATCTGTTTAAATTACTTTCTTCTCCAAAAGAAAATATTTTTGATAAATTAAAATTACTTCCAAAGCTTGGCAAATTTGCATCGTGGATGCCTAAAATAAAAAGTGGCAGGGGTGAATGTCAGGAAATAATTATGGCCCAACCCGATATTACAAGGCTACCGGTGATAACCTGTTGGCCAAAGGATGGAGGGCCATTCGTTACCCTTCCCATTATACATACAAAAGATCCAATTACTCAATCCCGAAATGTAGGTATGTATCGTATGCAGATATTTTCACCTACACTTACCGGTATGCACTGGCATAAGCATAAGGTTTCAGCAAAACATTTTAATGAATATAAAAAACTGAATAAAATTATGCCTATAGCAGTTGCATTAGGTGGGGATCCTGTATATGCATATTCTGCGACAGCGCCTCTGCCCGAAAATGTGGATGAATATATGCTCGCCGGCTTTTTAAGAAAGAAAAAAGTGGAACTGGTAAAATGTATTTCACAGCCTGATATTGAAGTACCCGCTGATGCAGATTTTATAATTGAAGGATATGTAGACCCGAATGATGAACTTATATGGGAAGGACCGTTCGGAGATCATACGGGATATTATTCTTTGCCTGACTGGTATCCACGTTTTCATATCACTGCCATAACGCACAAAAAAAATGCAGTTTATCCTGCAACCATTGTCGGTATTCCGCCCCAGGAAGATGCATGGCTAGGAAAGGCAACAGAACGCATTTTTTTAGCTCCTATAAAAATGACAATGGTTCCCGAAATAATTGATATGGATATGCCCGTTGAAGGAGTATTTCATAACCTGGTTATTACGCAAATAAAAAAAGAATATGCAGGGCAGGGACAAAAAGTTATGAATGCGATGTGGGGTGCAGGGCAAATGATGTTCAATAAAATTTTAGTATTGGCAGATGAGAATGTAAATATTCAGGATTATGAAAAGCTGGCAAAATATGTTTTTAATAATCTTAATCCTGCAACAGACATTTATTTTTCTCAGGGGCCTATGGATGTTTTAGATCATAGTTGTAGTAAACTGGGCTTTGGAGGCAAAATGTGTATTGATGGTACCAGAAAGTTCGAAGAGGAGCAGGATGAAAAGTACCTGGTAAAAACTTCAATAGATGATATTAATGAAACATTATTAACAAAAAAGTTTTCTGAAATAAGATCAGTAAATATTTCGCTTTTAAAAAAAGAAATTCCTGTTTTAATTATTTCAGTTGAAAAAAATAAAAAATATCACATAAAAGAATTGCATAAAGAAATTTGCCAGTTAGGAGAAATTGAAGGCATAAAATTGATTTTATACGTTGAACATTCGGTAGATGCAAATGATTTGGGCACAGCATTGTGGCGGTTTTGTAATAATGTTGATCCTAAAAGGGATAACATTTTAGCAGAGCAGCCTTTTGAAATGAACCATAGTAAAACATTTTCATGCATGGGGTTGGATGGTACCAGGAAAACCAGGGACTTTGATAATTTTCAAAGAGACTGGCCAAATATTATCGTTGCAGATAATAAAACAATAAAAAGTGTTGATGATAAATGGGATAAATTAGGCATTGGAAAATTTATACCATCACCTTCATTAAAATTTAAAGAACAGATGTATGGCGAAAGCGCAGTATCATTGTAATACATTGAATAAGATTATTAAATTATAATTACTATACCCAACTATGAAAAAATTAAACTTCCCGTTGCTATATGTTTTATTGATTTTATGTTTTTTTAGTACAGGCTGTAATAATGCTGATTCCACAGGAAAAAATACGGACTCCAAAATTGAAAATAATAATGCATCGAAAAGTACTTCTTTGGCAGATAAAAAACAAATTGATACGGTTGCCTATAATAAGCTGCTGCAAAATATTGCCAATGGTGATACTACCGGAAAGTGGCCCGTTAAAACTCCATATCCTTTATCTGGAGCAATATTTCCTTACAACAGGATTGTAGCATTTTATGGAAATTTGTATTCTACAAGAATGGGTATATTAGGTGAGATACCCAAAGACTCAATGTTTAAAAAACTGCTTGGTGAGGTATCAAAATGGGAAGCTGCAGACAGTACACTGCCGGTAATTCCTGCATTACATTACATTGCTGTAACAGCACAAAGTTTACCTGGCAAAAATGGTAAATACAGATTGCGAATGCCTTTTCACCAGATAGACACTATTATTAATTGGGCAAAAGAAATTAATGCTTTAGTTTTTGTTGATGTTCAGGTTGCACATAGTTTAGTAATAGATGAAGTAACAGAATTGGAAAAATATTTAAAATTACCACAGGTGCATTTCGGAATCGACCCTGAATTTTCTATGAAAAATGGTGAAAGGCCGGGGTCAGTAATCGGTACATTTACTGCTGCTGATATAAACTCAGTAATTGATTATTTGGCCAAGGTGGTTAAGGAAAATAATCTCCCTCCTAAAATTTTAGTAATTCACAGGTTTACACAGGGAATGATCACTAACTATGATAAAATAAAGACAGTATCGGAAGTTCAGGTGGTTATTGATATGGATGGATGGGGTGATAAGATATTAAAAAAATCTTCATGGCTGCGTTATATATTTAATGAACCTATCCAGTTTGCGGGTTTTAAAATATTCTATAAAAATGATACTAAACAAGGCAAGGATCAATTATACACACCTGACGAGTTATCAAAGTTCATTCCTAAGCCTATTTACATCCAATACCAATAATTTCTTTATTAAAAAGATGAAATCCAATTGCCTGATTTTTATTCTCATCCTTTACTGTGCATGTACATCATCCCCTGATCAAATAAAAAACAAAAAAAAATCTTTTGATAAAAATGCAAAGGATTCTTTTCAATCAAAGACAGTTTCTGATGTTACAACAATTCTTTCAAAAAAAGAAGTGCCTGTATTATGCTACCACAATATCCGAAATAGAAACGAAACCTATTCTGTTTCACCCTCTGTATTTGCAGCTCAAATGAAAATTCTGTCTGACAGTGGTTATAAAACCATTTTGCCCGACGAGCTGTATGAATACCTGGTACATGGAGCTTCACTTCCTCAAAAACCGGTAATGATAACTTTTGATGATACTGATAAAGACCACTTCTCCATTGGTGCAACTGAAATGAACAAATATGGTTTTAAGGGTGTATTTTTTATTATGACTATTTCTATCAATCGTCCAGGATATATGAGCGAAGAAGAATTAAATCAATTGTCCGATTCAGGGCATGCAATTGAAGCACATACATGGGATCATCACAGAGTTACAAAATACCAGGCTGCAGATTGGGATACTCAATTGGTAAAGCCAAAAAAAAGAGTGGAGGCAATTACGGGAAAGCCTGTAAAATATTTCGCATATCCATTTGGCTTATGGAATAAAGAAGCTATCCCTGAAATACAAAAGCGTGGATATAAGATGGCATTTATATTATCAACCAAAAGAGATTCTGCAGAACCTTTATATACTATTCGCCGAATGATTGTTCCCTGGCAATGGTCAGCACAGGGAATGATTAAGGCAATGAAATCAACTTTTCACTTAAATTAAATATATAATAGTATAATCTGATGATTACTTTTATTAAAATAAGTTTTATGAGATCAATTATTATTATTCTTAGCTGCTGCATCCTTTTCTATAGCTGTAAATCACAAATTAATAAACCCTCAAAAAAGAAAACTGACAGTTTCACAAAAAAAAGCTACGAGAATAATACGTTGTTATGGAAGGTAACCGGGAAAGAACTGAAAAAGCCAAGCTATGTTTTTGGCACTTTCCATTTATTATGCAAAGATGATATTAAGTTCAGTAACCAACTAAAGTCTTCCTTGCAGGCAGCAGATGTAGTGTACATGGAAATAGATCTGGATGATCCTTCTACTCTGTTAAGCGGATTGTTATACATGAACATGAAAAATGGTAAAAAATTAAAAGACCTGTATACCGCCGATGAATATAAAAAGGTGGAAAGATATTTCATCGATTCGCTTAAAATACCAATGATGATGTTTTCAGGTATAAAGCCCTACTTTTTAGTAGCAATGCTGTATCCAAAAATGATGAATTGTAAAACTGCATCAGGGGTAGAAGAAGAGCTTATGAAGCTTTCAAAGGAAAATAAAAAAGAAATAAAAGGGCTGGAAACTATAGAATTCCAGGCATCGGTATTTGATAGTATTCCTTATGAGTGGCAGGCAAAGGAGTTGCTTAAGAATATTGATAGTTTCCCGGTTTATAAAAAAGAGTTTGATACCATGATCGTGAAATATAAAAATCAGGAATTATCTGCAATGGAGAAACTGCTGGCCAAAAGTGAATTTGGCTCAGATAAAAAATATGAGGAGATTCTTTTATCAAAAAGGAACATAAACTGGATTACACAATTAAAGACCCTTATGAAAAAAGAGAGTGTTTTTGTTGCAGTTGGCGCCGGACACCTGGTTGGCGATAAGGGTTTATTAAATCTTTTAAAAAAAGAAGGTTATACTGTAGAGCCATTGGCTAACAAATAAAATATTTGTTTTTTTAAAAACAGGTAGTATATTTAAGAAACCAAAACTTATAATTATGAAAAAAATACTTTTATTATTTGCAGTTTCATTATTTGCGTTTGGCTGCAAACAGGAATATTCTGAAGACCAAATGAAATTCCTGGACCCTATAAAAATTCCTGAAGAGAAAGGTAAGGCAATGAAAAAACGATTTAAAGATCGCCAAAACCCCCGCAAAAATCCAACAAAATACAAATTCGACTTAAATATTTTCGAAAAATTAGAAGATGTAAGACATTTATATGTTATACCAGTTCTTTATAGTAAAGCGGATGAAGTAGATTATAGAAGAGCTTGGAACATGTCTGCTGAAGATCCCAGAGGGAATGTTGGAGGTTATACTTCGTTTGTTGTACAGGTAGGTAAAAATTCGGATTATTATAATTTTGCACAAATTTGTCCCCCTCCTGAACCCTGCACCCAGGAACAACAATAAATTTTAAAGCCACACAATATTAATTGCCGGCATCTGTTTAAGTTGCCGGCTTTTTTAATCAATAAAAATAGATATATATGCTGATTTTTAAAATGCGGATTATTTTTAAGCAACCAAAATTTAAAATCATGAAAAAATTACTTCTGCTTTGTACAATGCCAATTATCTTTTTTTATTCCTGTAGCGATAATGGAACAAAACAAACCGACCAGGTCAAATCAGATACAACAAAAAAAAGCCAGATTACAGCATTATCTACTATACCTGATTGGCTTATATTAGATAAAAACGAAAGAGCAGGCCTACGCAGGGGATTATCAAGGCAATTAAATATAAGGTTGCAAGATCAGCCAATATTTAAAATAAAAATTGAGGATTTGAAAGCTATTCTAAATGAGATTCCAGAACCTACCGGTAATGACAGTTTAATTTTTTATCTGGCAACATATCGAAATCCAGCAGATGTAGAAAGGTATAACAGGAGGACCGGAGAGCAATTTACTCTTCAACAACTTAAAAATCGCCCAACTCTATTAGTTTCCTGGGTGCATCCAAATTCATTAGCCCCTGCTGTTTTCTATGATATATGTACAATATGCCCGCCACCAGAACCATGCACACAGGATAATGATCAATAATTTTTTATAATACACCAATATCTTCTTCAAGGCCGGCAGCCGCAGGTGCCGGCTTTTTTACTTTTTGCCACCATCTTTTAAAACTAAATTTTGTTCTTGCTTCCAGCAATTTTCGTGATTCAAGAAATTTTATAAGCCTGTGTTCTAAAAAATGCTGTAAAGGCACCAGCAGCGCAATAAGAAATATTTTAATCAGCCAGATTTTTAATGGCTCCCCATGTGTTATTTTATGCAAAAATGTATCAATTAATAAAACGATAAATTCAAATAAAGAAATAAAGAAAATATATCCCAGCAATTTGATAGTTAATTTGGATATGGGGAACATTCCTATGATTAACATGAGAATAAAAATTACTGCTATAGCAATCGTAATTGCCATGTATTGAATATTTCTTTTATTATTCAACTTTTGCATTTCCTGTCTTAATTCTTCATCATGTTTTCGGTTTTCTCTAATAACACCTAATAATGCAATATCTCTTTCTCCTGATAATTTTGACAAACTGTCTTTATTTTTTTTAAACTGTTTTGCATAAAAAAAAGCCTGTTTATAATCATTCTGTTGTTCGTATATTTTACTGAGTTCATCCGAAACAGAAGCGATGGTATTTATATCATTCATCCTTTTGCTAATTTGCAATACTTTGGTATAATAAGCAATAGCATTAGGCATATTGTGTAACAGCTGATAGCTTTGCGCAATTTCACGAAAAAGAGCACGGATTAATTTTTCATCAAACTTGTTTACAAAATCATATTCAGCAAGTTTGAAATAATGCAATGCAGAATCTGCTTTATTTGAATAAAGGTATATCTGGCCTTTTGTACGGTAATAATTAGCAATTCCATTATTTAAAAAACTTTCTTTAACCTCGGGTTCATTTTCAAGGTAATTTAATGCTTTTTCGTCGTTTTTTTCAGCCACCATATAATAGTAAAGCATTAATCGTTTTGCATCTATAATATATTTATAAAAATTGAGTGAGTTAGATAACTGAATTGATTTTTCAATATAAAACTTTTCATCTGTTAGCCGTGCAAGATCAAAATAATCTCTTACCATTCCTTCTCCATAATTATATTTTTTATTGAGTGCTAGGCTTTTTTTTAACTCGTCTATTGCTACATCGTTATATCCAAGTCTGCTGTACATTTCTGAAAAACAATGATAAATTTCAGATTGCAGCGGAATTGATTTAATTTTTATAGCTATATCAAATGCAGTGTTATAATTTGTAGAAGCAGAAACAGCTTCACCTTTAGCCTCGTATATATTTCCCAATTCAATATAGATAGCAGCCTTAATTGAATCAGAAGCTATATGCGGTATAGTTTGTATAGAGAGTATTGCATTATTTAACGCTTTATCATATTGGCCTCGGTTTCTAAGAATATTCGCCATTCGGTTATAGCCACTACCTAAATATTCATTTAGATTTTTTGATTTTGCATAATTAATTCCCTTTTCTAAAAATTGAATCGTTTTATCAAAACTTTCAGAGGTAGTAGAAGGGCTTATTTTTGTTATTGCCGCACCAAATAAAGTAGCCAGAATAAGATTATTGTTATCGGATAGTTCAGACACCTTTAATTGCTCCTGAAGTATACTGTCAGCTTTCTGGTTCAATTTATACGTATAATACAGATCGGCGAGTTGTCCTAAAGCAATCACTTTATCAGAATCAGATGCAGCACTATTATAAAGATTAGTAA